>JAJYSI010000234.1 GCA_021793635.1 Bacteroidota bacterium | reverse complement strand
AATTGCAGATACAATTGGTGCTGTTGGTTTGTCTATTATTGTTATCTATATAAATATTTTTTTGTATAAAGCCTTTTTCAATCTAAAATTATCGAAAAGAAAATTTCTATTACATCTATCCACAGCGCTAATTATTTATATCCTTATACTTGGGTATGGTTTTTTTAGACTAGATACTTTTCACGTTTCAAGCAAAACAATTAAAGTTGGACTAATTCAGCCAAATTTAAATCCATGGGATAAATGGAACGACAAAAATTTAAACAACTTAACAATCGAATATCTTAATCTTTCGCAGCAAGCGGTTAACAAAGGAGCGCGTCTAATTATTTGGCCTGAAACTGCTTTGCCTGTTTTTTTGATGGATGGTTCTTATAGTATTACCCTTGATTCAATTTATAGCTTCCTGCGACACAATAACGTTTATCTTCTTACGGGAATGCCCGACGTAAAGTATTTTTATCCCGGGGAAAATGTCCCTTATGATGCTAAAACCAATTCAAGCGAAAATATTTCCTATGCGACTTACAATGGTATACTCTTGCTTTCCCCCGATACAAGAATTGTTCAAAGATATGCTAAAATGAAGCTCGTTCCTTTTGGCGAAAGAGTCCCGTTTGTTAATCAACTTCCTTTTCTTGGAAAGCTAATTAGGTGGAGCGTCGGAATTTCAGGTTGGAACGTTGGTAAAGATACTGTCAATTTTAAGCTCCCTGATATTGAGGATAACAGACCTCCATTTACAACTTCTTCTAAAGATTCAATCAGTATAAACGGACTTGTATGCTACGAATCTGTATTCCCATATTTTGTTACTAATTTTGTTCAGCGCGGTGCCAGGCTTATTGCTGTTGTTACAAATGATAGCTGGTATGGTAAATCAAGCGGGCCATATCAACACAAAGAAATTTCCGTATTACGCGCAGTCGAAAATAGACGTACTGTTGTAAGAGCTGCCAATGGCGGAATTAGCTGCATCATAAATCCACTCGGCAAAACAAAAATTGAATCAACGCTTTTTACTAAGGATGTTATTGTCGGCGATGCACCGTTAGAATCAACAGAAACTTTTTTTACAAAATATCCACTAATTATCCCGGAGATCTCTCTTGCAGTTTCATTATGGATATTGGGAATTTTTATATTGAAAAAGATTAAAAAAAAATGGTTAACGTCATAGATTAAACAAACCTAGGAGATTGTTTATCTTATTATATATAGATTGATAAAATCAAATTGGAAAGGAAAAATTTTAAAGCTATGAATAATTTTATTGACCTCCGTAGTGATACAGTTACAAAACCTTCTGAGGAAATGCGTAAAGCAATGTATACCGCCGAAGTTGGAGATGATGTTTTTCAGGAAGATCCGACAGTAAATCAACTGCAAGAATATGCTGCGGACCTTTTAGGGAAAGAAGCCTCTCTTTTCGTCTTAAGCGGCGTAATGGGAAATCAAATTTGCTTGAACGTACTTACCAACCCTGGTGATGAAGTCATATGCGAAAGAGACGCCCACATTTTTCAATACGAGTCAGGTTCGCCGGCAGCATTAAGCGGAATACAGATAATGCCTGTCGATGGTAACTCCGGTGTTATTACACCCATACAAATCGAGCCCTACATTCGACCGACCTCAGCTTACTACATGCCCCGGACAAAAGTAATCGAAATTGAAAACACACATAATCGTGCGGGAGGAACTATTCATCCAATTGAAAATATTATCAACGTGGGTGAACTAGCAAAAAAATATAATTTATTCTATCACCTTGACGGTGCACGAATTTGGAATGCTTCGGTTGCCTCAAAAATTTCTGTTAAAGAATATGCATCATACTTCGATACCGTCTCATGCTGTTTATCAAAAGGACTTGGCGCACCGGTGGGCTCTATTATTGCCGGATCGAGAGAGTTTATTAAAGAAGCTTTTCGGGTACGCAAAGCCTGGGGAGGAGGTACACGTCAGATAGGCATTCTCGCTGCTGCCGGTCTCTATGCTTTGAAAAATAATATTAACCGTCTTGCGGAAGACCATGAAAAAGCAAAGTTACTTGCCGCGACAATCAATAATTGTAAAAAATTGAAAATCAATTTACAGTCGGTTCAAACAAACATCTTAATCTTTCAATCTGTCAATATTTCCATTGATGATGCATTGATCCTGTGTAAAGAAAAGGGATTGCTTCTTTCAACGGGTAAATCCGGCTTCCTCAGGGCAATTACACATCTTGATGTAAGTTTTGATGAAATTAAAATTGCCAGTAAAATTATTGAAGAGGTATTTAATTGAAAATGGATATAAAAAACTTCAAACACAGCATTAAAATTAAGGTTAGATTTTCCGACCTTGATGCAATGAGGCATGTAAATAACGCAACATTTTTGTCTTATCTTGAAGAAGCAAGGATTGCTTATTTCAAAGATGTCCTTAACAAACCGATGGAGGGTCTCGATTTCGATGCAGTAGTTGCAAGAATTGAAATCGATTATCAGCAGCCGATAATTCTTGGGGATGAAGTAGAAATACTCAGTCGTGTTTCAAAAATGGGGAATAAAAGTTCCGATGTGGAACATCTAATTATGGTTAATCGCAAAGGAAATAAAATCATTGCAGCTTCTGCCATAACTAAGCTGGTTTCTTATGATTATACCAAACTGACTTCATTCCCAATACCCGAAATCGTAAAGAAACAAATTGAAAAATTTGAAAAAGGCTAAATGATTTTATTGAAATAATAGATGATTATTAAAACGGCTAAAAAGCTTATACGACCACCTCGATTTCAGCCAAATAAAAAAAATATTTTATGCTAGGGAATTCTAATCATTTTGCTAGACAAGAACTATTTCATAAAAATGAATTTTCTTGTCTCCACAAAACTCCCAGCCTGCATTCTGTAAAAATACACCCCGCTTGCCAACTGCTTATTTCCCAATACTAATTGCACACTATAATTTCCTACCGGTTTTTCTTCATTTACTAAAGTCGCTATCTCTCTCCCAAGGGCATCATACACCTTTATACTTACAAAACTTTCCTTTTGGACAGCAAAATTTATTGTGGTAGATGGATTAAAAGGATTAGGATAATTTTGCGCCAGGAAAAATTCTTGAGGATAACTATTTTTGATCTGTTTTACTACCGTTGGTGTAAAAATGTTATTTAATGAAAGCACATATACTCCAAAAGAGCCTGCAAAAATATTTGTATCTTTAATAGCCAAAGAAGTAACATCCGAATTTGTTAGTCCTGAATTTATAGGAATCCAATTAAAAGTGTTATTAGTTGAAGCAAATACTCCTCCGTTTGTACCCACAAAAAGCATTGAATCAACTTTTGCAAAAGTCCAAACATATTGAGTATCAAGACCTAATTGTTTCCAATTAGCGCCATTATTTGTGGAAAGAAAAACTCCTTTTTCAGTTCCAGCAAAGAGATTTGTATCACTTATAAACAAAGACCACACATATTGATTCGTTAGTCCCGAATCTATACTGACCCAATTAGTGCCGTTATCTTTGGAAAGAAAAATTCCTTTTGCAGTGCCGGCAAAAACATTTGTTTCGTTAGGGCTTACAACTAAGGCGTTGACAATAAAATTTGTCAACCCCGAATTTATTTTCGTCCAGTTTGAGCCGTTATTAGAAGAAAGAAAAATTCCCTTTTCAGTTCCTGCAAAAATATTAGAGCCGCTACTTGCTAATGACCATACATATTGACTGTCTAATGATGTTTGTGCCCATGTCGCTCCGTTATTTGTTGATAGGAATACCCCGTCACCATAAGTCCCGGCAAAAATATAATTACCGCCAACCGGATTGGGTAATCCTATTAAAGATGAAATACCTAAACTAGTAAGTCCTGAATCAGGATGTTCCCAGGTTGCTCCGTTATCTGTAGAAAGAAAAATTCCCCCTCCACCGGAACCGGCAAAAATATTTGAGTCGATTACTGCAAATGTCCAAACATATTGGTCATTCAACCCTACGGATTTCCATTGTGCAAATGAGCTGACGTTAAATAGAATAATAAGTAATATTATATATAAAGTATTTTTTTGACTCATAAGAAATTCCTAAAAAATGACAAGAATACGAAATATTGGTTTAATCAATCTTGAAATTTTCATTAGTAAAAATTGACAAATCTTAATTTATGATAAATTAAATATTTCTATAACTAAATACGCAAAAATATTTCGAATAAAAAAGGTAGATAAAGAATAGTAAAAAAATATTTAAACTTTGATTTAAATAGGGAAGAGTATAGTTGAGTTTTTATGACATGCATTTAAATGCACATTGAATGATATTATAATAAACCCGGCATCAAAATGAAACCGGGTCAGAAATAAAATTGGAAATTCTTTTAGAAAACGAATGTTAAGCCGACTTTGAACTGATCATAAAATAAAGGTGCGGCGGAATCAAAAGGCCAATTCATTTTGTCTTTACGAAGTTCATATACACCGTAAGAAAGGGCATTCTTCAAAACAAAATTAACAATAGGCGCAGCATAAGGAGAAGAATCCATAATCTCATTAACAAAGCTATCTATTGCCCACTGTCCTGCTGTTTCAATCGCCGCGCTTCCTACCCATTTCCAAAAAATATGACGAGGGAAGATTATGGAGTGCTCGTATGCTGCACTTACTTGAAGTTGTGGGATAAGATTTATTTTTACCCCACCTTCTGTACTTGTACCAAAACGAAATGAATTGTTGTAAAGATCAGTTATACTTTTATCATTCGCATTGGCAGGATCGGAATTAAATTTTAATTGCGACCAATCAATTGAATAATCATAATAAGGAATTATCTTAAACGAGTTACTTATCTTATAACCATACCCTGAAGCCCAGCCAAAACCAAAACGCCAAAGATCGGTATTATAATCATCCGAGTTGGATGATGTTCCTGATAATTTTGTGGTAATATTACTTAAGCGAAAATAATGAAATCTATATTTCAAAATATCGTCAGATTGCCAAGATGGCTTTTCATTTGAATAACCAAGTTTTAATTCGACGAGATTTGGGTTAACAAAACTTCTGTTCAAACCATTTTGGCTCATTTTAGAAAAGCCATACTCAAGCGCGATAGTTGGTTTGCTAAAAAATTCATTGCCCCAAAAATCAAAATTAAAATGGTGCCGATGCTTCCAGTCAGTACTGTTAGAAGATGTTGAATCTTGGTCATTCTGTGGATAAACAAAGGCAAACGCTGAAAGTGATATTAATAAAATGAAAAGTAATTTTTTGCTATACATTTTTTCCTCCAGTTAATAATTTGTAAGGTAAAACAAATCAAACTTTGTGCCGGAAAAGGAATTAAAATTTGTTTTGGAAAACGAATCAGTTTGACATCTGTGAACAAAAATGTGGACATAGATTCCATTAAAATATTCACTTGCTGTAATGTTTTATCAATTAAGACAAGGAACAAACAGAAAAAGTTACTAGCAAATAAAAGAAATTTTTATAAGGAAGAAAGTTTATTTTAATGAACAGAAGAATTCGATGAAATGCGGTAAATATATTTGATAAGAAGCTAGGGAATTAAGTTAAAGAAATTTCTTAATTACTTCATCAAGGTAGGGATGAAATTTTACGGGAAGGTTTTTGTACTTTGACTGCAAATTATTCTTTACTGTTTCAAAGTCTTTGCCTGCAAATATTTTTACATCGGTCTCTATATTCTTGACAAATGTTAGTAGTTTTGCTTTTACTCTGCTATTCATTTCTGCATCATCTGAAGCTGAAAGGATGAAAGAAGTTGCATTCAAATCAAAATTATTTTCTACCAAAGTTTTTAGCGAAAAG
>JAJYSI010000233.1 GCA_021793635.1 Bacteroidota bacterium | reverse complement strand
TGCTTCCGTCTGAATTAATAATTTTTATTTATCCAGATTATGCTGTTAAATAATTTTTTATAAAGATTATCTTTCAAATATTATTATTATTTTTCATTTAGAAATTTATTCAAAAATATTTTCCAACAAGACTTGAGGGAATATGAAAATGATTCGACTAACATTAGCGCTGATTGTTATTTCAGCTTCCATTATTTTAGCTCAAGGTACTGCAGGAACAAACGCCAAATATGAATATAGGTATTTAATTGACATGCCCACCGCCGGTATTCTTAACAAAGGATTCGTCGGCATTACTTCAGATGTTTTGCCAGAGGGGGATTTAATAGAAAGAATTGAAGTAGGAGTTTTTGATAATATTAGTTTTGGAATCTCTTACGGCGGACAAAATCTAATTGGAGCAGGATCTCCTAAATGGTATGGTTACCCCGGCGTAAATATTCGCTTCAGGCTGATGAATGAAACCGTATCAACTCCCGCACTTACGCTTGGCTTTGATTCACAAGGCAAAGGTGAATATTTTGACTCTACTTCACGTTATGCGATTAAGTCTCCGGGATTTTTTGCCGCTGCAAGTAAAAATTTTGCATTCCTGGGATATTTAAGTCTACACAGTACGGTAAATTACTCGCTGGAAAGTAAAGACGGAGATGATTTTCTAGATCTTCGCGTCGGCGCCGAAAAAACATTAGGAGAAAATGTTTCAATCATTGGAGAATATGATTTTGCTTTCAATGATAATGCTACAAGATATTTCGGCAATGGCAACGGTTATTTGAACTTAGGTATTAGATGGTCAATCGGCTCCGGTTTTACTCTTGGCTTTGACCTTCGAGATTTGCTTGCTAATAAAAAATGGAGCCCAACTTCTGCCGATAGAGCATTAAGAATAGAATATATCAAAAGCATTTTCTAATGCTTTTCTGACTTAAACTTTTTATGCTCTAGGAATGTCAAATACTATAAAGAAAATGGTTTAGGTTTGTACTTAAAAGTATACAAAATAGTTTAGTTAAATATACATCATACTCAAATTTTACTGAAATCAAGTTTTATTTTTACCTTTTTATAGGCTTGATTTTTGAGGATATTCGATTAGGATTTTTTAAGGAGATTGGTTATGAAAAAGATTAAATTTTTAAGTGGTGCTTTGATTGTTACTCTAGCTTTCCTTTTGGGAGGATGCTATACTCAAATTGCTACACAAGGTAATTCGCCTGACAACTCGGGTTACGGATATGGTGACCAAAATAATTATGATAACCAAAATCAGTACCCCCCGGACTCAACAAATAATAATTATTCGCAGGACACTAATAACCAATATCCTCCGGACAATGGGCAAGGATACGGAAATAATTATTACAATGATAACAATTATAATCCTTTCTGCGGGAACTATGGTTACAACGGTTATCCTTATGTTTCATTTGGATTTAATTACGGAAATCCCTGGTACAATCCTTATAGCTGGGACCCATTTAATTTATGGTCTTATAACATCTACTCTCCATATTACTATGGTAACTTCTACAACCCGGTAAGTTATTATCCTGGATATTATTACCCCGGGAGCTACTGGTATCCTTACTATCAAAATTATTGGGGATATTATAGTGCTGTCAATAATCCGCCAAGATCACAGGGTATGACCAACCTTAGAAATAATGATGGACTTAGAAGGGATTTTGGAGGACGCGGAGGTTTTGCTTCCCCTACTGGCGGAGGAGTTACTGTGGATAGAGGTGGCTATGGAAGCGTATCGACTTATTCACCTGCTGTTGTAAGAACGAATAATGCTACTCCTCAAAGAGGAGCGCTTCAAAAAGCAAATGTTAGAAGCAGCGTTTCTACTGTAAGAGGAAATTCATGGAATCTTACTAACGGTACGGTCAGAAGCAATGGAGAATCCAGGAATGTAGCGCCGGCGAATTCAAACAGCAGAGTGGCTAATAACCAAAAACAACAATATAACGGTTGGGTGATAAATCGCGAAAGACAAGTCTACCGTTATAACCAATCAAAACCGGCTAACACTGCTAATAATAGAGGTAATGGTAATTATACCAGAGGTGGAAGGTCTTATAGCAATCCGGGCGGTTATTCAGCGCCAAGGAGCTATTCCGCACCGAAAAGTTACGCCGCTCCTAGAAGCAGCTATTCTGCACCCAGAAGTTATTCCCCGCCTCCAAGCTACAATCCCCCGGCACGCTCTAGTGGTGGTGGTAGTGAAGGCAGAAGCAGTAGCGGTGGTAGCAGAAGTAGTAGTAGTCCACGTAGCTCAGGTAGAGGAAGGTAATTATTATGAAAAATAGATATTTGACTGGCTTTTTACTCTTGATTTCCGGGATATTTTTCTTTCCTGGGTGTTATACGATGGTTTGGACGCCGGATCAAAATTTACCTGACTCTACTCAAACTGTAGATAATTTCTATCCCGAAATTTTCTACGGAAGTTACGGTACATATTACAATTCGCCCTGGTGGAACTCTTACAGTTTGCCAAGTTATCAAACAAATTCACCTGGTTATAATAATAGAGATACGAATCAGGCTCAATCTTTTATCAGAAATCATGAAGCAGGTAGAAGCTCTCCGATAAGAGATGCTATTTTGAATGTACTTGCACCTGCTACAATAAGAAATGGTTCACCAGCAACCACTACGACAAATAGTAATAATAATACACCTGATTCAGGCAGAGCAGCAAAAGTCGAAAATTCAAATAACAGTACAAATAATACCTCTACGACCAGAGGAAATAGTTCTGATAAAAATAACAGTGTACGAAACAATAACGGAAGTCGAAATTCTGACGGGAGGAAATAATGCAGCGCTTTTATCTTAAATTAATAAATCTATCTATACTTTTTTCTTTAATAACTCTACAAAGCCTATATGCACAAGGCGTTGTTGATGCTCTTAGGCTCAGTATGCCGGGTACAAGTTCCGATGCAAGGGCGCTTGGAATGGGTGATAGTTATATCGGTCTTAGTGACGGTGCAGGCGCCGCAGAGTTCAATCCTGCAGGCTGGGGATTACTTAACAGAATGGAAGTCTCAGGTGGTATAGACTATCAAAATTATAACAACAACACAACCTTCCTTAACCAATTATCAAATTATTCAAACAGTGTAACCAGGTTAAGCAATTTTAGCCTTGCTCTTCCCTTCCCGACTACTCAAGGAAGTTTGGTTTTTGCAGTTGCTTACCACAATACGCAGGACTACACCGGCGCTCTTAAGTTTAACGGCTATAACGGCGGCAATACTTCAATGATTCAGGATTTGAATTCTAACACAAATATTCCTTACGATCTTTATCTTACTGATACTAATTTTAATACTCCAATCAACGGGCATCTAAACCAAAGCGGTACCATTCTTGAGAGCGGTTCAACAAACAATTGGACTTTTTCCGGCGCTATCGAAGTTTATAAAAATCTTTTCTTGGGATTAAATCTTAACATTATCTCCGGTAGTTACGAAAATAATAACAGCTATTATGAAGATGATTTTAAAGGTAATTATGCAAACGTTCAAACCGATCCTAATACTCCAGCTACTATGGGCTTTCAAACTTTTTACCTTAACAAACTTTTAGATTGGAATATTTCCGGTTGGGATGCAAAGTTTGGTTTGCTGTATCAATTGAAAGATATGGCGCGTTTTGGCATTACAGTACAATTTCCTAAAACTTATACCGTTAAAGAAAATTTTAATGTTAGCGGTTACAGCCAATTCGCCACAGGACAATCATATAATTTAGACCCAACAAAATACAGCGACCAGGTTCAATATGATATCGTTACTCCATTTGAATTAGGAGGCGGAGCTGCAGTTAACCTTCAAAGTTTAATCCTTAGCGCACAAATTACTTTTGTAGATTATACACAGCTTCAATTTCAAAATGCAAGCGGATTAAGCGCTGATTATGTAGCCTCTATAAATCAAAATATCAAAGATCAGCTTAGATCAGTTGTAAATTATAATCTTGGTGCAGAATACACCTTGCCGGGACTTGGAATTAGATTGCGCGCCGGCTATTTTGTTCAGCCTTCATCTTATCTAAATGATCCTTCTAAGTATGACAGAAAGTATTATACCTTCGGACTTGGTTATTTAGCAGATAATTCAATTGGTTTCGATCTTGCTTATGCTCACGGATCATGGAGTAATTATGGTGATAATTACGGTGTAGATGTTTCAAGGACTTACCAGGATATTTCTACAAGTAAATTTATCTTATCAACTACCTATCGCTTCTAAAAATTTTCTTTAATACTTAACCGGTTGTGATGATTTGCATTATCACAGCCGGTTTTTTATTTGCGATTCTGTTACTTTATTCCATTATTCCAATACTCCATTATTCCAATTTCTGCCCCAACATTTTTCGTAATTCACATAAAATATATTTGACAGAGTAAGAATTCCAAATTATTTTAAGGGTAAACTTTATTTGGAGAATTGTATCAAGGGTACTATTTGTAGAACAGAAAGCAAAGATTTTTATGTACTTCCGTTTGGAGAAGGAGACCAAATTAGGTGTTCACTTCGTGGAAAATTCAAGAAAGATTTTCATTTAAAGAAAGATAAGCTCTATCAAACAGATATTGCCGTTGTTGGAGATTATGTTGAGTTTGATTTTAATGATGATGGAACCGGAGTAATTAAAAATATTGAAGAAAGAAGAAATTATTTATCCCGCAAAGCAATTAAGATGCGGGGCTCAAGCTATCGCGGCGAACGGCTTGAGCAGATTGTAGCATCTAATATTGATAATCTTTTTGTGATAAGCAGTGTGACTAAACCTCCTTTTAATAATAAGGTAATTGATAGATTGATTGTCACCGCAGAAAGCTCAAAGATAGAGGTTATAATCATTTTGAATAAAATTGATCTTGACGGGGAAGGAATTGCGCAAAAGTGGGTTGAACTTTATTCAGGCATCGGTTACAATATGATAACTACAAGCAAAATTACTGGCGAAGGAATTTTAGAATTAAAAAGGCTGCTAACAGGGAAAAAGAATTTGTTCTGGGGACAGTCGGGCGTTGGAAAATCTTCGCTGTTAAATAAATTGTTCCCGGGGATAAATCTTAATACCGGCGATATTAGTACTTACACGGAAAAAGGGAAACATACAACAGTAACAAGTTTGATGATTAAAATGGAAGACGATACTTATATTATTGATACGCCTGGTATAAGGGAAATTGATCCATACGGAATTAGGAAAGGAGACCTTGGGCACCACTTTGCGGAATTTTCCAAATATATTAATCTTTGTAGATTTAATTCATGCACTCATAATCATGAACCCGGATGCGCAATAATTAAAGCAGTTGAAGAAGAAAAGATTTCTATCGAAAGATATGACAGCTACCTAAGGATTCTCGAAACAATTGAAGATGATATCAATTTTTAATGGTGCACTTATGCAGCCGGCAATTGGAATCCTTTTTTAATAAAATTATATTTAACCAACAAAAAAAATAATAAAGAATGGAAGAATTTATTTCAGCTTCGGCAGATAGATTTACAAAATTTCTTGCAGAAGCAGAAGGTAGGATTAAAAAAAAATACTCGAACAATGTTCTTGTTAGTTTTGCCGAAACAATGATTGATTTTCCGATTGATAACCAAATTGATTCGCTGCTAAAGCTACATGAAAGATCGTTCTATTTTGAAAAGCCAAACGAAAATTTTATAATCTTTGGTTTTAATGAAGCGTTAGTAATTTCGGAAAGTGGAGATAAAAGATTTGCTGCGACCGACAAAAAAGTTAAGGAATGGAAAGAGAATTTTATTTCTAATTGGGAAAACTTTCCC
>JAJYSI010000232.1 GCA_021793635.1 Bacteroidota bacterium | reverse complement strand
AGCTTAATTTTATCATTTTTAATTTCATAAGTCTTTACCGTTGCCTCATTGTTCAGCATTGCAACTACAATATCACCATTATGAATATCTCGCTTGGAAGAAACGATTACTAAATCGCCTTCATATATTCCGACGTTAATCATACTGTCGCCTTTAACTTTGAGTGCAAAGCTGTCTTCGGATCTTTTGATAAAGGATGAATCTAGAATTACATTGCCTTCAATATTCTCTTCCGCTAAAATCGGAGTTCCGGCGGCTACTCGTCCAACAACAGGCACTTTTTGAAATCCGAGTTCTTTTTCTAAATTAAAAATGTTGGCAGCATTTTCATCTTTAGAGAAAGAAATTCCACGGCTCGCATTGCTTTCAATGTTTAAGTATCCTTTTTTAACAAGAGCATCAAGATGACGCTTAACTCCAAATGTTGAAGATATTCCAAATTTCTTACCAATTTCTCTTAAAGTAGGTGGATAGCCGTTCTCCTCACGAAATTGTTTTATGAAGGTTAAAATTTCTTCCTGCCGTTCAGTTAATTGTGTTTTCATAACAGTACTCATTTGTTCACTACAAATATAGTGCGCAGATGTTCACTTGTCAAGTGCTAATTAAAGAATTTTGTAAAAGGTGATTTGAGACTAATGAAAAGAAAAATTTGAATTAGTAATAAAATAAAAAAGCTCAGCAGTCAAGGAAATTCTTTTAACGCTGAGCTCTTACTTTGAAAGGATAAAATTAAATTTTCTATAAAGAAAAGTTAGTTTATAATCTTAAACTTCTATTTCTTTTTTTTCGACATGGGTTAACCAGCCATGCTTATCGTCAATCTTACCATAATGAATTGAAGTTAACTCATTAAAAAGTTTTAGATCAAGCTCGCCCGGATTGCCGCCGTTAAATTTCATCTCGAAACCTTTGAAGTTAAGCAAGCCTACCGAAGAAATGACTGCCGCTGTGCCGGTTCCGAACACGCCAACTACGTTTCCATTTTTGTATTCGTCAATAACTTCTTCAATACTGATTAATCTTTCTTTAACATTCATTCCCCAATCTTTTAAAATATGAATAACGGAATCCCTTGTAACTCCGGGAAGTATGCTGCCGCCGAGCTTTGGAGTAGCTATTTCATTTTTAAATTGAATGAAGATATTCATCGTACCGACTTCTTCGATATACTTTTGTTCAACTCCATCAAGCCAAAGTACCTGAGTAAATCCTTTTTTCTTAGCTTCTTCAGCAGCTAATAAACTTGCGGCATAGTTTGCAGGTGTCTTGCAATCTCCCAATCCTTTTCTTACGGCACGAACATAATCATCCTGCACTAAAATTTTTACCGGTTTAAATCCTTCCGGATAATACGGACCTACAGGTGAAAGCAAAACTATAAGCTTGTAGGTATCTGAAGGATGCACTCCTAAAAACGCCTCGGTACCAAAAATAAACGGACGGATATATAATGATTCACCAAACTTTGATGGAATCCAGTCTCTTTCAACTGACACTAACTCTACGATTGCCTGATATAAAAATTCAGGATCTACAGCTGGTATGCAAACTTTTTTTGAAGAATTGTTGAGTCTTTCGATATGTTTTTCAAGACGGAAAATTACGACTTCATCATTCTCATTCTTAAATGCTTTTAATCCGTCAAACACTCCTTGACCATAATGAAGAAACATTGTTCCGGGATGAAGAGATAGGTTTTCTACTTTTTTTATTATCGGATTATGCCATCCTTTACTTGTAGAATAGTCCATTTCGAAAACATGGTCTGTAAAATATTTTCCAAATGGGAGGTTATCCGGCAGTTTAACCGGACTTTTTCTTTCAACTAAATCATATTTGATTTTTTCCATTGTGTCACCATTTCAACTTAAATTGGTAAATTTCAAATTCATTTTACAAAAAATATTGCAAAGTTTAAACTAAGATATGATGAAAATAAAATGCCCGGTGGAGGGCTACCGGGCATGGGGAAGATTCATTAAGCGGTGAGAATAACTTAATGAATCGGAACTAACGCAACATAATATTTATAACCTACATAGTCAATCAATTTTTTTATAGATGACTGAAAACTCCACGATCGTTGTCACAGTCGTGGCTTTTCTACACAGTCATTTTATACTTAGAAAATCAGCATCCAAAGGAAGTAATCAAGGATTAAAATCATAGCAGATGAAAGTACGAATGATCTAATTGTTGAAAGCCCGACTCCTTCGGCACCGCCTTCGGTTTTAAATCCTATATGGCATCCGAGCAAAGCTGTTACACCGCCGAAGAAAATTGTTTTTACTAATCCGGCAAGCAGATCTCCAAATACAAAAAATCTTTTAACCGAAAGGAAGAACACCGAGAAGGAAACTCCCAAAAAATAATTGGAAACAATGAAGGCACCGAAGACAGCAATTGTATCTGCAAAAATAACAAGCAGCGGAAGCATAACAACCGAGGCAATAAACCGCGGCATTGCCAAATATCTTATCGGACTTATTGCCATAGTTTCCAGGGCATCTATCTGTTCAGTTACTTTCATCGTACCAAGCTCAGCCGCAATGGAAGCGCCTACTCTGCCTGCTATTACAATTCCGGTTAATACCGGACCAAGCTCTGTAATAATTGCTCTGCTGGTAGAACCGCCAAGAAATGACAGCGGAGCGATTCCTTTTAATTGATATGCTGCCTGCCACGCAGAAACAGCTCCGGTAAAAATAGCAATGATCATTACAAGCGGTAATGAATTGACTCCGATATGTTCCATCTGATATAGAATAATTGCTCTGCTGCGAGGAATTGTGTAAAAGTTTTTCACTATTCCCCAAAACAATTCGGCAATTTGACCAATTTCTTGAATAAACTTTAGAGTCTTATTCCCTAATTTTTGTATAAAATTTTTAATCAATCGATAATCCGTTAAAATTAGATAATTTAATTTACTAAAAATTCTATGCAGAAGTAATTATTAAGATTGTGCGGCTGTTGTCTTTTTTTTATTTTTGCGCCATTGCGGATAAATCATATTTTATTCAGCGTTGTTTCTGGAGTAGTTTCAACACTCTCACCAGCGTGAGCTCCCAAAAATATTGTCTACTTTAATTGATGTTGAATTTTAATTTGACTTCTGGATTTTCTTTTAAACAATCTCTACTTATATGGATAAATCAATGACAAAAAATATTGAATTATTAAATTGGGTTGATGACATAGCAAAACTATGCAAACCTGATTCTGTCCACTGGTGTACCGGTTCTGAAGAAGAATTCAATAACCTGACTTCTTTATTAATTGAAAAAGGGACTTTCATCAAATTAAATGAAGAGAAAAGACCAAACAGTTTTTACTCCCGCTCAGATCCATCCGATGTTGCAAGAGTAGAAGACAGAACTTTTATCTGCAGTAAAAAGAAAGAAGATGCCGGACCAACAAATAACTGGGAAGATCCGGCAGCGATGAAAGAGATTATGCTTAAGAAGTTTAACGGCTCAATGAAAGGAAGAACTATGTATGTTATTCCGTTCAGCATGGGACCGCTGGGATCGAACATTTCTCACATCGGAGTTGAGATAACAGATTCTCCGTACGTCGTATGTAATATGAAAATAATGACACGGATAGGAAAAGAAGTCCTTGATGTTTTAGGAAACGGAGAATTTGTTCATTGCCTTCACTCGGTAGGTATGCCTTTGGACGATAATTCAAAAGATATTCCATGGCCATGTAACGAAGAAAAATATATTGTCCATTTCCCTGAAGAGAGAAGCATCTGGTCTTTTGGAAGCGGATACGGCGGCAATGCTTTGCTAGGTAAAAAATGTTTTGCTCTTCGAATAGCCTCATGCATGGCAAAGGATGAAGGATGGCTTGCAGAGCATATGCTGATTGTCGGTATAACTTCTCCTGAAGGAATAAAGAAATATATTGCAGCAGCATTTCCAAGTGCATGCGGTAAAACTAACTTGGCAATGCTGACTCCAACCATTCCGGGATGGAAAGTTGAAACAGTGGGCGACGATATAGCATGGCTAAAGTTTGGCGAGGACGGAAGATTGTATGCGATAAATCCTGAAGCAGGCTTCTTTGGAGTAGTTCCAGGAACTTCGATGGACACTAATCCAAACGCAATTATGTCCATGCAGAAGAATACGATTTTTACAAACGTTGCTTTAACTCCGGATAATGATGTCTGGTGGGAAGGTCTCACTCAAAATAAACCTGAAAAGCTATTTGACTGGTTTGGAAAAGAATGGACGCCGAAAAAAAATACTAAAGCAGCGCATCCAAATTCAAGGTTTACTTCGCCTGCAAACCAGTGTCCGGTTATTGATCCTGCATGGGAAGATCCCAAAGGTGTTCCGATTTCGGCAATTCTATTCGGCGGAAGAAGAAGCGAGGTTGTCCCGTTAGTTTACCAGGCATTCAACTGGCAGCATGGCGCATTCCTTGGCGCAATCGTCTCGTCAGAAACTACTGCGGCGGCGGAAGGAAAGGTTGGAAAATTAAGACACGATCCTTTTGCAATGCTGCCTTTCTGCGGATATAACATGGGCGATTATTTTTCTCACTGGATAAAAATTGGAAAATCTGCCGACGAAAAAAAATTACCAAAAATCTTCTACGTAAACTGGTTTAGAAAAGATTCAAACGGTAAATTTATATGGCAAGGATATGGTGAAAATATTCGAGTGCTGAAATGGATTCTTCAAAGAACCGATAATGAGGGGTCGGCAGTAGAAACACCGATCGGATTTGTTCCTGATGAAGATTCAATCGACATCTCCGGTCTGGAAATTCAAAAAGAAAATTTGAAAAAGATTTTATCAATCGATAACCGACATTGGCTTGATGAGGTAAATGAAATTAGAGATTATTTCAAAATTTTCGGCGGTAAACTGCCTAAGGAATTTATTTCAGAATTGAATTATCTCGAAGAAAGATTAGAAAAAATTTATTAACTTGACATCTGGAATTTTGTTATCGGCGCGGGAAACTTAAATTTTTTATTTTGACTACTATTGCACAGCCACTCCAAAATGATACATTTTCTGGTGCCGATTTTCCATATACAGGACTAAGAATTTGTTCTATTTATTATTAGCTGCCGGAAGCAGATACTCTTCCCTAATCCTTTAATTTTCAAATGGTTAGGTGGTAACCTACTTCCTTTTTATACTGTTTGATTTATTAAGCTTTTTTCTGATTTGATACTCCGGAAATTTTTAGCATAATAATTGTCATAGAAAAGGTAATAGTAAAAAATTTAGCAAGTCATGGGTAATATAACAGAGAAATTCCAGGCAATGAATCCTGAGGCATTCGTCCCCAAAATCATTGCACAAGCGCCTATAGGCATACTCACCTTTACAGCAGATTGGAGAGTTTCCTTTGTAAATGATGTTTTTCTCAAGTATGCTGCACTCTATCAATTCTTACAAGCCGATTTGGAGGGAATAAATATTTTAGACGTAAATATTTTCCCAGGAATTAATTTGCATGAAGATATATCCGGTTTAAAAGAAGGCTTAAGCTTCGAAAGAGAAGTAAAAAATATTAAGACTATGGACCGCGGTATACTAAAAGTAATTGTGAAAGGTTCTCCCGTCTACATAAATGATGCATTCAATGGCGGAATTTTAGTAGTTGAGGATGTTAAAGTTGCACCGGTTATTCAGCAGCAGCAAGAGTTACGCTCTGAACATCTGGAAAATATTCTTAACAGAGTAAGTGATTTTATTTTTGTTACCGATACCGAAGGAAAAATCAAATACTCGTCAGGTAAAAATCTTGAGAAATTAAATTTGCCTTACTTCGGGTTCAATGAAATCCAAATTCCCAAACTTTTAGCCGACGC
>JAJYSI010000231.1 GCA_021793635.1 Bacteroidota bacterium | reverse complement strand
TTATATCTAAGCATAAAAGGTTCTCCTTCAATTATTTTGAATTTGCTTATGAAAATTATCCTTTTATTCTCCTATTAACAATATTGGATTACTTTCGTAAAAGGAAAAATCCTTCAAAATGACGTAAAAACACATTACGCAGTTTCAAATAAACCTATTTTCTCACCTTTTATGTTATTAATATATCATATCATAGCTTTTTTATTTCATTTTTTGTTGAAATATGTTCCAAATAAGGTTTTAATAACTCAATATTAAGTTATATATGTACAAAATTTGTTAGTAAATGTTCAATTTATGTCTTATATATTTCAAATAAAGGTATTAAATCTTCCATTTAAGGAATTAAAATTTCTATTTATGTTTCTAAAACTAATATCTTAACTTCTTTTAGCTGCAAAACTTTTATCTTAATTTATTACAAAACCGGTTAAACCGGAATCCAACATAAAAACTTTGGCATAATGCAGAGAGTATGTTTCAAATCAGTGTTTGTTGCTTTGCCCAATGTTCTTTGCTCTAAATACAACTCCTCAGTTCCGGACTGAATTGTGAATGGAAAAAATATAAAGGTGCTTAATTCTAAAATGATGATTAAATTTAGGTGTAATCTTATCAGTGATATGAAAACTTTTAGAATTGAAATTGGAAAGAGCAGACCTGATGTTGTAAGCACTGCAGTATCTTTGTTGATACATGCCGGCGTACTGTTTTCAATTTTAATTTTATTAAGAGCGGCAAATGAAACAGCAAGAGTAAACCCTCCTTTTGTTCAGGTTACTACGCAAGATCTAAATTCTAAGTCTGCTAATTCCGATAGAAATAATATTCTGAAAAACAATGCCAAATCAAAAAAAACAATTAAAGAAGATGATGAGCGCAGCCAATCCAGAAATTCCGGAAAGGAGCGGGGCTCTAATATTAATGCAGCTTTTTACAGCTTTTCAAATTTGAATGCTGATACTTCGAGCCTGGATCAGATTTATAAAGAATCAACATTAGATGTTACTATTAAATATCCAGCCGGGTGGACTTATGTTGACCAGGATTTGAAGGATAGATTAGACGGTGTTACTTTTTGGTCGAACTTAGGCAATTATTCTC
Organism: Bacteroidota bacterium; assembly: GCA_021793635.1. Next base: position 4,754 of record JAJYSI010000231.1, on the reverse strand, counting down.
CGCCTCCATATGTTCATCTTGAAGTAAAAGATAAAGACCTATTCTCTGCAAACCGGTATAAATATAAATCTAAGATGAACGGCTTCACAATATATTACAACGATCCTGAAAAACTTGAAGGACAGTTTACGCAGACTTTTTATATTAGAACTAATACAGAGGAGGATTTCAGCCTTGAATTAATTATGAATGGGGAAGATGCTTTTAAATCTTTTCAGCCGGTGTTTTTTGGAATGATTAGATCATTTAAGTTTGGGCGCAGCTTGTTTTAGACGTTAAGAAATATTGTTTTAGGTAATGAAAAAATAAATTTACTTCCCTTTTGATATTCACTTTCAACTCTAATTTTACCACCGTTTCGTTCTACCATTTCCTTACAAATTAATAAACCCAGGCCGGTGCCTTTTTCATTTTTAGTTCCGTAAGTTGTAAAACAATTTAATCCGAAAATGTTAATAATATTTTCTTCCTTTATACCTATGCCGTTATCTTTTACAATAATTTCTGCGGAGCTGCCATTCTCTTTTGATAGTATCTCAATCTCGCCTTCCTGATGAGTAAATTTAATTGCATTAGAAATTAAATTTTGAAGAATGGAGTGAAGCATAACAGAATCTGCATAAACAACTAAATCCGGATTTATTTTATTCTGCACAGAAATTTTTTTATCTCTTGCATTTCCTTTAAGCAAAGTAATAACACTGTTAATTTTTTCATATATTTTTAATTCAACAGGTTTACAAACCATTTTACCTGTCTGCATTCTTGACCAGCTAAGAAGATTTTCAAGAAGATTGAATTGACTCTTAATTGCCTCATGAATATCCTTACTGAATTCTTTAATTTCTTCGTATGACAGAGTATCAAATTCTCGTGTAAGTATTTCAGAGAGACCAAGAAGAGGACTAAGAGGGCTTCTTAAATCATGTGCAAGTATTGAAAAGAATTTATCCTTACCTTGGTTTAATTCATTTAATTCTTCAGAATATTTTCTTAGCTTTTCTTCATTAAGCTTACTTGCCGTAATATCTCTCGAAATTCCAACTATACCGATGACATTATTATTATTATCAAGTATTGGTACTTTTGTTGCGGTTAACCAAATATAATCCTTGCCGGCACGCATAATTCTTTCGGCTTTTGAAATCAATTTATTTTTACTTTGAATGATTCTTTGTTCATCTTCAAAAGCTGCCTTAGCATGATCGAATTCAAAAAAATCAAAATCAGTCTTTCCTATTGCATCTTTTGGATTTTCAATGCCGAGCAATCCCGCTTCGGCTTTATTTATTCTAATAAATCTGGATTTAATATCTTTGAAATAAATCATATCTGGGATATTATCCATCAAAGCTTGAAGTAAATCTTTTTCTCGGAAAAGTTGTTTTTCAGTTGAAATTATTTCAGTAATATCTTTGTAAGTCCATACTCGCCCGACCATTTCACCATTAATTATTTCCGGACGGGAATATCTTTCTATAATTTTCCCATCCTTCAAATTCATTACATCTTTATATTCATGTTTTTTATTGATGTTTGAATTTTCAATTTGATTGAAGGAATCTTCCTCCTTCTCACGAATTCTGGTGGCGATTTCAATAATTTCTTTTGAGGTTTTGTCATTCAAATTTTTTTTCGGCAGTGACCAGATATCAAGGAATTTCGGGTTATGAAATACTACTTTCCCATTTAGGTCAATTACTAATACACCCTCATCTATTGCGTTTAGGGTAGCATTTAATAATGAAAATCTATAATCGTTATTTTCGATTTCATTTTTTTTCATTTAAAGTAAATCCTTCCATATTATAAATATCGAAAAAATATTTAAATAATCAATGCTTCTTCTAAAAAATCTGAATTTCAGACCATTTTAAGAAGAGATTATCAATCACTGATGAAAAACTTAACAATAATTAAAAGATTTTATATCGCCAATTATTTAAAATTCTTGACTTTCTTTTCTTTAAACCTTAATTTTCTCACCTTTATTAAAAAGAATTTTTGGTTTTGGAGAAATCTTAATGAAAAAAGTCCAAATGACTAAATTTATAACTACAGAAGAAGCCGACAGACGCTGGTATGTTGTTGATGCAAAGGATCAGGTATTAGGCAGGCTTGCTACAAAAGTTGCAAGAATTATACGCGGAAAGGACAAACCGGTTTTTACTCCCAACGCTGATACAGGTGATTTTGTTGTGGTTATAAATGCTGAACAAGTAAAAGTAACCGGCAAAAGAGAGTTTTTGAAAAAGTATATCCATTATTCAGGTTATCCGGGTGGATTAAAAACAAGAAGCTTTGAAGAGTTGATGGCAAAGAAGCCGGAATTTATTATCGAAAGCGCTGTTCAAGGAATGCTGCCTAAAACAAGGTTAGGCAAAAAATTAATTAAGAAGTTAAAAGTTTATGCTGGCAATGCTCATCCGCATACTGCACAGAAGCCGGAACCAATTAGTTTAACGGAGAAATAATGGCTGATCAAATTCATGTTGGAAGAAGAAAAACTTCCGTAGCAAGAGTAATTTTAAGAAGCGGCAATGGAAAGATAACTGTAAATGGAAAAGAATTCGAACATGCTTTCCCTGAACTGTTAAGCAGAGAAGACATTCTGAATCCATTTAAGGCTACCGAGACCTTAGGGCAATTTGATGTAGTGATTAAAGTAAACGGCGGCGGTACAACAGGTCAGGCTCAAGCTATTCGTTTAGGAATTGCAAGAGCGTTAATAAATCTTAATCCGGATTACAGACCTGCATTAAAGGCTGAAGGTTATCTTACCCGCGATCCAAGAATGGTTGAACGTAAAAAATACGGACAGCCGAAAGCAAGAAAAAGATTTCAATTTTCTAAGAGATAATTCACTAAGATTAAGTTCAAGAGTAATATCTTTCTTGAACTTAACTTTCACTTAATAATAAACAAATCATACTTTCTGATTTACCTCCTGTGTCCCAGTTAAACGGGATGAAAGGTAAAGTTGAAGAGAGTAGAAGAACCCGATAAAATCGGTAGAAAAACAGGAGTAAAAAATGAACAAAATAGATATAACCCAACTCGTTGAAGGTGGTGCCCACTTCGGACACTTAACTCGCCGCTGGAATCCCAAAATGAAGCCTTACATCTTCATGGAAAAAAACGGGATTCATATAATTGATTTAAAGAAAACCCAAGGAATGATTTCCGAAGCAGCCGAAAATTTATCAAGGATGGTTGCTGAAGGTAAAAAAGTTTTGTTTGTCGGTACAAAAAAACAAGCTAAGAGCATAATTGAAGCTGAAGCAAGAAGAAGCGACGCAAACTGGGTTAGCGAAAGATGGCTCGGCGGAATGCTTACGAATTTTTCTACAATTAGAAAAAGCATTAAGAGACTTAACAACATTGAAAAGCAGGAAACCGACGGAACTTTTGAAAAGATTACCAAAAAAGAAAGATTGTTCTTATCGAGAGAAAAAGATAAGCTGAAAAAAGTTCTTGAGGGTGTTGAAACCATGTCACGCCTGCCCGGAGCGATGTTCGTTGTTGATATCAAGAAAGAATCAATAGCGGTAAAGGAAGCTAAGAGATTAAACATTCCGGTGTTTGCTATTGTGGATACCAACTGCGATCCTGATCCTATAGATTACGTAATCCCGGCAAATGATGATGCGGTAAAGACAATTGAGTTGATTATTAAATGCATGGCAGATGCGGTAATTGAAGGCGAAGCCAAAGGCAAAGAGTTAAAAGCTCAGGAAGCTGCCGAAAATGAAAGACAGCGAAAAGAAAAAGAAGCTGAAGCAAAAGCTCAAGAAGAAAATAAAGAAAAAGAATCAAAAAAATCTGAAGAGAAGAAAGAGAAAAAAGTCAAAGGAGAAAATACTCCTGTTGAATAATTTCAAAGAGGATGAATGAATTATGGCTATAACTGCTGCTCAAGTAAATGAATTAAGACAGAAAACCGGCGCCGGTATGATGGATTGCAAAAAAGCGCTTACCGAAGCTGACGGAGATTTTGAAAAAGCTATTGAATTATTGAGAAAGAAAGGCGCTGCAGTCGCTTCTAAAAGAGCTGAGAAAACAGCTAATGAAGGATTGGTACGCACAAAGATTTCTGAAGATAAGCAAACCGGCGTTATTGTTGAAGTGAATTGCGAAACTGATTTCGTGGCAAGAAGCGATGACTTCATAAAATTTGCAGACGAAGTTTTGGAGACTGTTTACTCGACCAAGCCCGCAAACGTAAATGATTTGCTTGAAAAGAATCCGAATCTTCAAGGTAAGCTAACTGATGTTATCGGGAAGATTGGCGAGAAAATTCAAATATCTAGATTCGCAATTGAAACCGCTCCGAACGGAATGCTTGTGGATTATATCCATCTCGGTTCGAAGCTTGGTGTTCTTATAAAATTTGATAATGTTGACAAGGGCAAAAACGAGTTTGCTGAAATCGGAAAAGATATTGCAATGCAGGTTGCGGCAATGAAACCGATTTGTGTTTACCGCGAAGAAGTTCCGAAGGATATTATCGATAAAGAAATGGACATTTACAAAGAGCTTGCACGCAAAGAAGGCAAGCCTGAACAGATCTTAGAAAAGATTGCTCAAGGCAGACTTAACAAATTCTACCAGGAGAACTGTCTGGTTGAGCAGGCTTTCATTAAAGATAATACTAAAACAGTTGGAGATTTAATTAAGGAATTTAATTCCAAACAGGGTACGCAAATCAAAGTTGCTCTTTTCCGGCGGTTCCATCTCGGTGACGAGAAAAAATA
>JAJYSI010000230.1 GCA_021793635.1 Bacteroidota bacterium | reverse complement strand
GCCATCAAGTTATTCAATTTTAAAGAAGAGATTGTAAGCAGCGCTTCCCATACGGATCCTTCGTTTAATTCGCCGTCTCCAAGGATAACAACTATCCAATTTTTCTGATCCTTCATCTTGCAGTCATATGCAACTCCAGCCGCAACTGAAATAAGATGCCCGAGTGAGCCTGAGTGGAATTCTATTCCGGGAATATTACTATTTGGGTGCCAGTAAATGTAGTCGTTTGTCTTTAAATGATTTTTTAATCTTTTTTTTTCTATGATTTCCATTTCGGCAAGAACGGAATAGAGTGCCGGAACGTCATGACCTTTTGATAAGAATAAATAATCTCTTTCTTCATTATTGAGATTTTCAATGTTTACGTTTAAGAACTCTTCATAAAGATAAACTAGGATGTCTGTGCACGATAACGAGGCACCGATAAAACAGCCTCCGCTGCCGGACATTTTAATTATACTTTCCCTTGCCCTTAATGCAGTTTGTTTTAATTCCTGAAGTCTTAATGGGTCCATAACTTTTGTTAAATAATTTTTGTATTAGCAGCATTAACTGTCTTCAATTCATTTAGGTGGTTCCTGTACCAGTTAATACCAATGTACTTTTCATTTATTTTCTTAAGTTCCGGCTTTCTTTCAAGCAGCATCAGAATATCATTTAAAGAGAAGTTCCTATTCTGAGGATAAAGCTCTTCAAATACTTGTTTGATAAGCGAATAGTCTTCTTCATAATCGATTGTCCAGCGGTACTTCATTGAAAAATCCAGACCTGTCTCCCAGTAAACGTTTCCTATAGAATATAGATGAGGGTTCTCCCAGAAAAATGGAGTAGTATGCTCGCGTTCAAAATCTTTTTCGGCATTGCACCATGCATCGTCAAGCGCATTAAAGCTCATTACCTCAACGTCATTTCCATCCGGGTAGGTCGCCGGATGAAGGTTGCTGACATAATCAAACGACCCCAAATTAGATTTATATAAGTTGATTACCCTGGATATAATCTTTGGGTCGATCAAAGGACAGTCTGAAGGAATTTTTACGACAGCATCGGCTTTATATTCCAGCGCGGCTCTGAAGTGCCGGTCAAGCAAGTCTTCCGGGTGCCCGCGGAAAACATTTATGTTCTCTTTAACGCATAGTTCGGCGATCGGGTCGTCGGATGAATTTACGGATGTAGCCACTACAATAGTACCGGCTTCTTTGGCGAGCGAGATTCTTTCAATCTCTCTCAATAGAAGCGGCTTGTCTTTCAGGTTCATCATTACCTTGTATGGCAAGCGTGTCGAATTCATTCTTGCCTGAACTACAGTAACTACATTTATTTCTTTGTCAGCTGTCATTGCAGTTGGTTGCCCTCTTCCGTTAATAAATTTGTCTCGCTTTCCCTAAGTATAAAACTTAGGATGAAAAAGAAACTGCAGAACATAAACGAAACTAATGCTTCCAATGTTTCTTGCCTTAAAAGAGAAATAATCCCCGCGGCAAGAAATATAATTGCATTAAAGATGTATTTGGAACTTTCATTTTTCATGATCATTATCTCATTTGTTGGTAAACGTTTTTTAATTCCAAGTGCACTGTGCTTTAAATTTGCTTAATGTCTCCGGCGTAGGATTTCTGACGCCGATTAGCCTTTTACCTACTTCCGCGATGTTCTTTGCCGAGGTTCCTTTGTTTTGTAATGGCAGTTGCTTCTTTAATTCATTTAAATCGAAATAAGAATATACTTCCTTCCCAAGCGCAAGCCCTACGTAAACAACGCTGGAATATTTGGTAATCAGCACATCGCAGTTAGCAATCATATCGTTTATGTTACCTTCAGTATAAACGTCGGCATCCGGTGCAAGATATTTTATTTCCTTTGTTGCTTTATCAAAGTTTTCATTTGGATGAAGCTTAAATATTAGCTTGCGTCCATCAGCAATATCAATTGCATCCTTAATAAATTTTTTCCTATTCTCATACTTAAACGTCTCTCTCGAATCAGAAGTAGCAACCAGGACAAAATTCCGTTGAGGGAAATTATTCTTTAAATATTTTTTACAGTTATCGAAGTTTGGGATGCCGGTAACTACAATCTTATCTCCATTCACACCTTTTTTAACAAACAATTCTTTATAGCCTTCGGATGCAACGCAGAAAAAATCATATAAATTAGAAAGACCTGTTGTAGAAGTGCTTGCCAGGTATCTAGGCAGTTTCAATTTCTTAACAAGGTAGTACATTACATTTTCAGGATCAGTCATGCCTTCCTGGACAAGTATTATTTTTGTCCCTATAATGTTTTTCGGTACTATTAAATCGCTGCAAGTATAGACAAGGTCATAATTAAAAAGATTCCCGCCGAAATCGATATTTAGTCTATTTGCCAGCAGATAGTTCAATGTATCCTTCTTAAATCTTCCGCCAAGGATGGTAAAGTCCAGGAATCCGGTTTCGGAAAGCCGATTAATAAATCCGTCGGCATAGTAAGTAGTAAAATAACAGTCATATTCACTCATATGCACGGAAATCTGGTGCATGATTGTCGTTTGATTTAATGATCCGCAAATAAACAGAATTTTTTTCGCCATACTTTTCTCAAGTTCCTATGTAAAAGTAAAAACTGGTTATTAAGTAATTATTAAGAGAATGTTAATGAAATGTTAAATCGATGATAAAATTATCGTTGGTTTTAGACCGTGCTTCAATTAAAATTTTTTTTAACAATTTGGTAACAATAAAATAAAATTCGCTTAATCTTGCCTTTATATTTTTACATCTGCAAAATGGAAAATAGGAAGAATGGCTCCGTCAATAGAAATAAATACAGTTCTAAGCGATCTTAATTTAATTGATGTCTATATTAAATCATCAGATAATCTTGTAGATGTTCTAAATATTTTTGATAGGAATAAAAGTGTACCGGGTATAATTGTTACCAAAGACAGTAAATTCTATAAAATGCTTTCCAGAAGACGCTTTCATGAGGCAATGAGCAAGAAATATATGTTTGAGTTGTTTTCAAAGAGAGATGTTGCATCCTTCTTTTTTGATGAACCGAAAGATGAGCAATATATGTTTCTTCCCGGCAGCACCTCGGTTCTAACTGCCGCAAGTGAAGCACTAAAGCGTGAGGAGGTTTACCGCCAGGAACCAATCATTGTTGATCTTGGTAATAATTTTAAGCTGCTTGATTTTTATGAATTACTCCTGGCACAGACTCATGTTCATCTTATTACATTGAATTCCTTAAACGAAGCCAATGAATTTAAAAAAGAAATATTGGGAATAGCAGCCCATGACCTGCGTAATCCTTTAAACACAATTTTAGGCTTTTCAAAACTTATTCCTGAACTGGGGAATGACTCTGAGATGATAAATACTTATGCAGGCTATATTCATACTGGTGCTTATCAAATGAATGAATTACTGAACGAACTTCTTAGTACTGCGGTACAAGATGCTACCGGGCTAAAGATTAAAAAAGAAATATTTGATCTGAAGTCTCTGGTTGACTCGGTTATTCTTTCCTTCGAAAATAGTCTTTCTGCCAAGAACCAGGCAATTATTTTTTATACTTCGGCAAACCAGGTACCGGTTCATGCGGATAAGAAAAAAGTAAGAGAATTTCTTGAAAACCTAATTTCTAATGCAATCAAGTATTCGGAATTTGATAAAGGAATAAAAATTTTTATAAATGAATTTTACAATAAAGTTGAGATTAAGATTCAGGACTGCGGACCGGGCTTTAGCGCAAAAGATCTTGAAAAAATATTCGGTAAGTTCCAAAGATTGAGCGCCAAACCAACTGGCAATGAGTCTTCTACCGGATTAGGATTATATATTGTTAAGAAAATAGTCGATGCACATGAAGGTAAAATAGAAATAGAAACAGGACTAGGAAAAGGAAGCGCTTTTATAGTTACACTGCCGAATTTAATAAACGAAAAAGCAAATATTAAAATTCAAAGCTGAAGTCCTTCTTATATGAAAAGCTATAAAATGATTTACCAAAATTTTTACAATACGATTTTAGAATTATAAAGTTTATGAGCTCAAAATTAACAAACGAGAACAGCATAATGCCGCCCCGCATTTCTTTTAACGATTATGAAAAGATCTATCTTGAGAACAACATGAAGGATTGGAATAAGATACTCAACATAATGTACAATAGTACTTCCGATATTATTTTTCTCATAAGCCGGGACGAAGACGGTAATTACACTTTCCTTTCCGCCAACAAATCATTTTCAGATACTACAGGATTAAACCGAAGAAATATTGTAGGGAAAAGGATTGATGCAGCCAGCAAGTCAATTCAACTACAAACGCTTAAGGAAGCGTGCAACGAGGCTTTGCTGAAAAGAGAAATTATAAGGACTGAAATTAGCTTTGAGATAAAAAGAAGCAGCATGTTATTTGAGGTCTCGTTGACTCCAATAATGGACATTGAAGAAAAGTCCGTCTATATTCTTGTAATAGCTAAAAGTATTACCGAATGGAAGAAAAAGGAGGAAGATCTTTTGAAGATTAAATACATGGCTGAAGAATCGAATAAACTAAAGAGCGCACTGCTTTCTAATTTGAGCCATGAGTTTAGAACACCACTCAACGGGATATTAGGATTTGCTCAATTGCTTGAAGAGAATGTAGATTCTTCAGAACAGAAAGAAATGGTGCGCAGTATTCACAAGTCCGGCAAAAGATTATTAAATACCTTAAGTGCCATTCTTGAACTATCTGAACTTGAAGCCGGCAGAAAAGAAGTTTACGTTTCTCCTGTCGACATTGAAATGCTCATCAATGAGGTTGCAGAAAAACATAAACATGAAGCAATATTAAAAGGCTTAGCTTTCAATATTGATTACGGCACCTCTAAACTTAAATTACGGCTCGACGAATCGATTTTGAAACAAATACTTTCCAACTTGATTGATAATGCGGTAAAGTTTACAAAAAAGGGAGAAGTAAAGCTTACAGTAGAAGAAATTCATGAAAAGGATAAAGTATTTGCTTTGATAAAAATTATTGACACCGGAATAGGTATCTCAAAGTCTCACATCGAATCCATATTTAAAGAATTCAGACAGGAAAGTGAAGGTATAGGAAGGTCCCATGAAGGTACTGGCTTGGGACTTACCCTTGCCAACAAAATGACAACATTGATGGGAGGAGAAATATTTGTAGAGAGCGAGAAGCATAAAGGAAGCACATTTTACCTTAAGTTCCCTGCTCTGGGCTGTCAGCAAGAAAAGATTAACATTGATTCAGACCCGCCGATTATGGAAGCAAATAAAAGGGACACGTTGAAATTGCCTCTCGTACTTCTTGTAGAAGATAATTTTCTAAACAGTAAATTAACTACTGCTTTCCTAAATAAAGTTTGCACGGTAGATGCTGTACAGGATGCAGAATCTGCATTACACTTAATAAAAGAAAAATCTTATGACGCAGTTTTAATGGACATAAATCTTGGAGAAGGCATGAACGGTGTGGACATAGTTAAAATTATTCGAACTATGGATAAAAATAAATTTACTCCAATTATTGCCATGACTGGTTATGCTTTATCAACAGACAAAGAAACTATATTAAGCTGCGGCTTTACGCACTACATAGCAAAGCCATTTGATAAGGGGCAACTTATTGAAATTATAAACGATGCTTTAGCAATAGAAATCTAATAATATTTTGGTTATCTTACGGTATCCAATTCAAGCATTCAGCAAATTTAATTTTTAATCAGCGAGGAAAAATGAAGACGTATAAGGTGCATTTTGTTGACGGCAAAACTTTTAATGTTACCGCCGATGAGAAGCTGACTCCCAAAAAGCTTTCCTTAAAGTATCTTCCTTTTATAAACTCCGGGGATAATTCATCAAGAAT
>JAJYSI010000229.1 GCA_021793635.1 Bacteroidota bacterium | reverse complement strand
AAAAGATTTCAAGAGCATCCACAACACGTTCACATTCTACTTCAAGCATAGTATTTGTTAAATATTTAGTTTTAAGTTCCTTGGAGCTTCCACTTGCGATGATATTACCGGCGTTAATTAAAGTTATTGTATTACAAAACTCGGCTTCATCGAGATAATGAGTTGTTACAAAAACAGTAACTCCAGCGTGAGACAGATCATTTATTAACTCCCAGAAATTTCTCCTTGAGATGGGATCGACACCACCAGTAGGTTCATCAAGGAAAACAATTTTAGGTTCATGAATAACCGCAATAGCTAATGCCAACCTCTGTTTAATTCCGCCGGGCAAGGAGCCAGTTAAAAGTTTTTCTTTTCCTTCTAGAAATGCAACTTTAAGAACCCAATTCTTTCTTTCAGTAAGCTTTTCCTTATAAAGTCCATAAACCCCGCCAAAGAAATTTATATTCTCTTCAACTGTCAAATCATTATACAAAGAGAATTTCTGCGACATATAGCCGATATTTCTTTTAACCTTTTCCGGCTCATTCATAACGCTATAGCCTGCGACCATAGCATCGCCTGAAGTAGGTTCGATAATTCCGCAGAGCATCCTAATTGCAGTTGATTTACCTGCACCGTTAGCTCCAAGGAATCCGAATATCTCCCCTTCCTTCACATTAAATGAAATTCCGTTAACAGCAGTAAAGCTGCCGAATTTTTTAGTTAAATTATTTACTTCGATTGAGTACAATTATTTTTCCTTTAATAAATCTTCTTCCCCACAGATTTATCAAGCTGCACCTTTGCCAGTTCATACTCTGTGAGGGAGTTGTTATAATTAGTTTTTGCCTGAAGCAATGAGGTTTCCGCGTCTATTAGATCGGTGCTTGAGGCTACTTGAGTATTATATTTTTCCTGGGTAATTCGATAGTTTTCCTCAGCCTGTTTAACACTTAACTTACTCACCTCAACTTTGTCATACGATCTTTTGTAGACTAAATAATTCTGGTATACCTCAATATTTATAGCATCTTTCAACTGGGCAATTGAAGTTTCGGTTTGAACTTTATTTTGCTCAGCAACAGTTGCTTGTGACCCAGTATAACCCCAATTCCATAAGCTCCATGTTAGGGTAACTCCTATATCCCAGGTATTCTTATATTGATCAATAGCAGGGATGAATCTCTGGTTTGGTTTGTTGTACATATAATCTCCGTTCAAATAAACCGCTGGATACCAGCCCGATTCAGCAACTTTAAGCATATCTACACTAGCATTTAATTTAAATTCCATCGACTTGAGTTCATTACGATTTGTGTTAGCCTCTGATATAAGATTTTGATAGTTTAGTTCCACCGGTTCAATTTTTATCTCTTCCGGATCAATTTGAGTCGGCGCTTCGAGGGGCAAGCCAATAGCTAAATTAAAGGTCGCTCGTGCAATATCAAGCTGATTTTCAGCATCTATTTTTTGAAGTTTAACAGAAGAATATTGTACTTCAAGTTTTAAGAGATCATTTTTAGTGGCTACTCCATTTGCTAAAAAGTTTTTAGTATCATCAAGATGCTGCTTAATTTGAGATAAGTTTTCATTTAGGACATTTACATTAAGCTGCGCTCGGTAGTAATTCCAAAATCCATTTTGAATTTTCCAGGCTACTTCATTCATATCTTTTGAATAATCTGTTTTTGACGCTTCATAGTTTGATTTTGCCGCACTTTTGAGAGACAATAATCTGAATCCCGTAAACAGAGGCTGCTGTAATGAAAGTCTGAAATTGTAATTATCAAGAATTGCAGGAGAGATGACAATAGGTTGCGGCAAAAAAGGTAATGAAACTTCAAATGGAGGGACATTACTAAGCCGGGTGTAATTTGCAGTAAACGATAATTGCGGAAGCATCTGTGAACTTGCGGCTGTTACTTGAGCATCCGATGATACGAGCTTTGCCTTTGAAATTATTAAATCTTTGCTGTTCTTAATTCCGATTTCCAGGCTTTGTTTTAATGTTAACTTCGCATCCTGTGCGAATAAGCCAACTGACGCAATACAGAAAACTAATAATATCTTTTTCATACTATTCCTTATAGTTCTTATGCAACTTTTTGTATAAATTTTATTATAATGGCTTTGACTATCACATTTGACTCATATCTTGAATTATTGCTTATTTTCAGAAATCAAATGGATGAAAACATTTTCAAGCGAAGTAGGGATGACCCTGTGGTCTGCTAATTGTACTCCGGCTTCAACCAGAATTTTTTCTATTACAGTAAAATCCTTTTCGTAATTATTTACAGCAACATTTATCCTATCGCCGAACATCTGGGTTTCAAAATTGCTTTTCTCTTTAATAACCTTATATGCAAGCAGTATAGGCGAGCATACAATTTCAATGATTTGTTTGTCCAAAGATTCTTTAATACTCTTGGGAGTTGCGAAACTAATAACTTCGCCGTTATTTAAGAGCGCTACCCTGTTGCATCGTTCGGCTTCGTCAAGGTACGGAGTAGACATAAATATTGTTATACCATCCTTAATTAAATTAGAAAGTATTTTCCAGAAATCGCGTCTTGATACCGGGTCTACGCCCGTAGTCGGTTCATCAAGGAAAATGATTTTCGGTTTATGAATCAGAGTGCAGGCAAGCGCAAGTTTTTGCTTCATACCGCCGGAAAGATTATCTGCTAATCTTTTTCTGAACTCGGTTAATCGAGTATATTCAAGGAGTTCACTTCTTCTTTGTTGATAATTTTTCACCCCGTGGATAGAGGCAAAGAATTCGATATTTTCGTCAATGGTTAAATCGCCGTAAAGGCTAAATTTTTGTGAAAGATAACCAATATTTTTTTGAATTTGACTTTTCTGTTTGACTAAATCCATTCCAAATATTTCAGCAGAACCCTCCGTAGGGACAAGCAGTCCGCAAAGCAGTCTTATAGTAGTGGTCTTCCCTGCCCCGTCGGGACCGACCAAACCGAACATCTCTCCACGCTTAACATCAAAGCTGATTCCTTTTAAGGCTTGAACATCGCCATAGTTCTTTTTGATATTAACTAAATTTATAGCTAACTGGTTCTTAAGTTCATCAGTCATTGTAAAATCCCGGATAATAAATCATAGCTTCTAAACTTTCAATATTAATTCGTAAAGACAATGGCATCTGCAGGCATTCCGTCTTTAAGCTCGAAATCCGGATTCGGTACATGAACCTTAACTTTGAAAACAAGCTTAGTCCTTTCATCTTTGGTCTGAATATTCTTTGGAGTAAACTCTGCTTCGGGAGAAATATAAATCACTTTACCGTGATAAATTTTATTTTTGAAAGCATCTATCGATACATCTGCATTTTGTCCGAGCTTAACACTACCCAATTCCTCTTCGGAAACATAAATATCAAGGTCGACATAGCTTAAATTTGAAAGCATCACCAAAGATGAAAGTGGGACAACGCTTTCTCCAGCTTCAATAAATTTCTTAACAACAAATCCACTGATCGGAGCAATTACATAGGAATCGCTAATATATTTTTTCAATAAATCAACGGATGCCTTCTGCCTATTTAGATTTGCTTCAGCCTGTTTGATGTCGTCCGGGCGGTAAAAGTTTTTCATCTTCTTCAAGTTTTCTTTTGCAGAATTATACTGAGCGGAGGCTATATCATACCTGCTGATTATGTTATCGAATTGTTGCTGCGTGATAGATTTAGATTGGAAGAGTTTTTCGTTTCTTTCTCTATCCTGATTGGCAAGGTCATAATTGGCTTTAGCTTGTTTTACGGCGTCTTCTGCCTGTTTAATATCTTCAGAGCGAGCGCCTTCCTTCATCAATTGCAATTGAGCCGCAGCTTGTTGTTCACCCGCTATTGCTTGTTGAAGCTGAATTGAAAGATTATCATGATCTATAGTCATCAAGGTGTCGCCGGCTTTCACTAAATCACCTTCTTGAAAGTTCAGCTTTAACACTTGTCCCGAGACTTTTGAGCTTACCGTAACATTAGTAGCTTCAATTGTCCCGGAGGCTTCAATTTTATTACGATTATTACTTCCGCCGCAGCCCCACAACAAGCCGACTATAAGGACGGTAATAATTGAAAATACTTTTTTCATTTGTTCGCTCCGTTATTTTTAAGTTTGCTAAAATTCTTTTTACCTTTTTCTGTCAATATTCCATTTAGGAATATGGATATTGTTGTTTCCAAAGCTTCGCTGATAGTGATTTTATTACTTATTACAAATTCAGGATTTGCTACTCCTCTTAAAGAGGATATAAAAGAGGTTATCATTATATCGGTATTTATATTACGAATATAGCCTTCTTTCTTTCCTTGCTTAATGATTTTTGTGAATCCCTTGATCATCATCTTTGTTCTAAATTCGTCAATCTCTTTCCATAATTCGGGTGCGTAGTTGTGAAGATCAGATATCATTTTGTCGCTTACACGAGTTACAATTGCTCCTATTGTTTTTGTTATGCCAAAAAGTTGGTCAACTGCGTTATTTTGACTTTTGACGGATTCTACAACGGCATCGTGGTTGGTTTTTAGAAAGAATTGCGTCACTTCTTTTAGCAAATCCTCTTTTGTAGAAAAATTTTTATAGATAGTTTTCTTGCTTATTCGAAGCTTAGCAGCTAAATCATCCATTGTTGTTTTATAAAATCCTTCGCTAAGAAATGTTTCTAAAGCAAGGTTTAGTATTTTTTGTTTTTCATTCATTTTATTAGAATAATCCAGGAAACTATTTTTGATATTATCGTTTCCAAACATAAGCGATGGAAACTATTTTGTCAATAGATAGTTTCCCTGATTTGTGGTTTTTTAGATTGATGTGCCCAAGAAGACAACTTAGGATTATTATTTGGCAGGGCATTCAATCTTTTTAGGATATATTTAGTTAATAGAATATCTAGAAGCCTATTTTGAAGAATTAGTTATAAAAGGAGACGGAGCGGAGAATGTAGGCAATAAGCAATAGGCAGCCAGGCATATTATTGAATAAAACTATTTCGGATGGTTAGAATGTTTATTTGCAAAAGGGGTCTCTGGCGATTTTGTCATGATTATTGAATTAGTATTTTGGTATATGCTTATTACCAGTTATATCAATATATAAAGGTAAACATCGGCCATTTTGTCACACTTTTTTTTTGCAATATTTAGATAATAATTTTAGGCTTGGTGGAGGCTTGTTATAGGCTTGTTAGAAGCCTGGCAGAAATGGAGAAAACTTAGGTAAAAAACAGGTAAAAAAAGGTTTGGGTGTGACAAAATGGCCGATGAGTAAGAAAGTGACTGAAATCCCAAGGTTAATATGTGAGGCTGTGCTATGTTGGGGATTTCTCCCCGCAAACCCCGCAAACCCCGTAAACGGGGCAAACGAGGCAAACGGGGCAGGCCCTCCGGTCGAAATGACAGTAAAATTAGGAAGGATTTCTTTCGTCTTCGGTGGAATTTATGGTGAATCTATGGCAGATTGGTTGACATAACAACTTTTTCTATTTTACAAGATCTCTTAATTTTTCTTGACCGACTTTATCGAACCAGTGTTCAATCAATTTGAATGAAACTGAAATTGGAGGAGGAAATCTTAGAGTTTTTTCTGAAAGGCTTTTAATAATTTCTTGGCGAGTAAACCAGCGAATGTCTTCAAGTTCATTATCATGAGGAGAGATATTAAGATTTTCGGCAGATGCATGAAATCCAATCATCAAAGAGCCGGGGAATGGCCATGGTTGGGATGAATGATATGAGATTTTATTAACCGATATTCCTGTTTCTTCATATACTTCTCTTTTGACAGCAAGTTCAAGGCTTTCACCCTGTTCAACAAAACCGGCAATGTTTGAATATTGCCCTTTAGTCCATTGCTTTTGTCGAGCCAATAGGCAGC
>JAJYSI010000228.1 GCA_021793635.1 Bacteroidota bacterium | reverse complement strand
GCAATAGAAACAGCTTCTCTTATAGCTTCAGCAGTTTTACCTATGTTTGCAACAAGACCTTTATGTAAACCTTCTGACGGAGCAACTCCGAATCCTAAAATATTTATACGATTACTGTCTTCAATCCGTTCGGCAATTACCGCACAAACTTTAGTCGTTCCTAAATCCAACCCTGCAAGAATATTTTTTTTCATTCACTTAGACCTGTTTCTTCAGCTTTACCAAGGAAAATTTCATTTGCAAATCTTAAATCAATATAATCACTATTATCAACAAGATTATTTCCGTTAAGCATTCCCTCCATCATTATTTCTAAATAAACCATTTTTTTTGCTTCATCGCCCTTGCCGAAAATAACCGGAGGTTTAATGCCGGAAAATGACAATATAATTTCGCTTCCGTTTCTAAGATCAATTTCCGAAAGCTTCTTAGATAATTCTATACTTGATAATTTGGCCGCTTCAATAATTTTAAAAGCTTCAACAATATCATCTGATTCGTGATAAGAAAGTGCTATAAAATTATTTTGGACATTCGCATTGCTGATAACCGGCAGATCAACAAATTTAGTATCATTCAACATTGGCAAAATTTGAAATTTCTCAGTTATAAAATACGGTTCGCCATTATTGATTATAACTGCCATTATTATTTTTTCAGTTACAAAAACTTTTACCAATCCATTGCCGGCATATTCAACATCGACATTGTCAAGGTAAGGATGCTTTTCAAAACGCTCTTTAATAGCCGGTAGCGTTAAATCATTATAAATAGAAAGATCATTAAGCTTAGCGTATTTCAGATAATCACTTTCTGAAAGAAGTTTATTACCACGTACCTCAATCATTTTGGCCTCATCTTTATTATTTTTTTTATTCGTAGAAAAGATCAAAAATATTAAACATGAAATTAATACAATGAGAAATAAAGCGCTCAATATTTTACTTTTTTTTTCTAACATTTTTACAATGCTTTAACAAGTTCAACA
The DNA here is from genome assembly GCA_021793635.1 of Bacteroidota bacterium. The sequence goes on along the minus strand of JAJYSI010000228.1, from coordinate 4,903 downwards.
AATTTTTCTCCGTACTTCCAAATATCCCCGGCGCCCATAGTAACAAATATATCACCGTCCTTTTTCAATTCAATTAACTTTTTGGGGATATCATTTTTATCCTTAACATAGATAACATTTTTATGTCCAAACTTTTTAGCTGATTCGGTAATAAGCTCGCCGCTGATTCCATCAATTGGTTCTTCACGAGCAGGATAAACATCAGTGCAGATAAAAATATCCGAGTTAAGAAACGACCTTCCAAACTCATGATAAAAATCTCTTGTCCGCGTATAAAGGTGCGGTTGAAAAACTGCAATTAACCTTCGATCCCAGCCGTTTCTAATTCCGGCTAAAGTTGCGCTAGTTTCGGTTGGATGGTGTGCATAATCGTCAATCACTAAAATTTCTTTGTTATATTTTATTTCGAACCTTCTGTAAACACCGGAGAATGATTCTAGAGCTTTCTTAATTACATCAAAACCGATCCCAAGCTCCTTTGCAATACAAATTGCAACAAGAGAGTTTTTGATATTATGGACACCCGGAATTTTCAAAGTAATTTTTCCTAAATCTTCACCCTTATATTTTACAGAGTACGAGCTTGAAAATTCGTTAAAATAAATATCAGTCGCCCGGATATCCGCTTGAGTGGTTAATCCGTATGTTAAAATCTTTTTATTTATATAAGGAATTATATCTTGAAGCGCAGGTTCATCCATGCACAGCACAACAAAACCATAAAATGGTACCTTATTTGCAAATTCAATAAAAGCAGACTTTATATCATCCAAATCCTTATATGTATCTAGATGCTCACTTTCTAAAGTAGTAATCACTGCAATGGTTGGTGTAAGTTTTAAAAATGTTCTATCGAATTCATCCGCTTCAACAACTATAAATTCTCCATCGCCTAAACGTGCGTTAGTGCCTCCAAGTCCGCTTAATTTTCCGCCAACGATAATTGTAGGATCAATTCCGCCTTCAGTTAAGGTTAATCCAACCATCGACGTAGTTGTAGTTTTTCCGTGAGTCCCTGCTATACCAATTCCATATTTCATCCGCATACACTCTGCAAGCATTTCAGATCGTTTAATAATTGGAATTTTTCTTTCAATCGCCGCTTGAACTTCAGGGTTGTCTATCATTACTGCAGATGAATAAACAAGCACATCTGCATCTTTAAGATTTTCCGGAGAATGACCTTCATAGACTTTGATGCCAAGGCTACTAAGGCGAGCTGTAACATCTGACAAAGATTTATCTGAACCTGAGATTTCAAAACCCTGATTTAGGAGTATCTCCGCAATTCCGCTCATGCCGATTCCGCCAATTCCTACAAAGTGAATTTTTTTAATATTCTTGAACATTTAACCTTTCCTGGGTTTTTCTTTGAGCATTTGAAATTTCTTAATTAATGCTTCTTCATTTTCATAATCAGAAGGTCGAATAATAACCGGTCTACGCCTATTCTTAATTTTTAGTCTGATAAGACGAAAAACTTTATTATTAAATCTTTCACGCCTCTTAGAAATCTTTATTTGGATTATATCTTCTGTTCTAAAGACTTTCGACCTTGATTTCTCAATAAATGAAATTTGCTCGTCCGTAATTTCCAAGAACCTCTTTCTATATACATTGTAGAGCAAACCTACCAAAGAGAAGACTACAATAAATCCAAAAAAATAAATTATCGGATCCTTAACAATAAAAATAAACGAATCTTCTACTAGCTCTCCGCGTATTATTACATATAAAATAAATACTATAAAATAAATGATCGTCGACTGATAATAGAACGATAAATTATACTTAAAAATATTTTTATCAGATTCTGTCATACTGCAAACGCATATTTAATTGCACGCGATGCTATTTCTTCGGCTGCGTCTGGCTTGCCTAATAAAAGAGCATTCGTTTTTAATTGTAATAATTTTTCCTTATCAAAGATGATGGAAATAATTTCCTCGGACAATCTATTACTTAAATTTTTATCTTCTATCAGAATTGCAGCTCCTTTTTCTGACAATGACTTTGCATTATAATACTGGTGATTTTCTGCAACGTTGGGAGAAGGTACCAAAATAGACGGAATCCCAAGAACTAGTAATTCCGCAATTGTTGTAGCTCCCGCCCTGGTTAACATTAAGTCGCATGCAGAATAAGCTAAGTCCATTTTATCAATAAAAGGAATTACTAAAACATTATTCGATTTGTACACCTTATATTTATCGTAATAATTTTTTCCTGTCTGCCATATTACCTGAACATTATTTTCTATAAATACCTTCAGTGAGCCTGCAACTGCTTCATTAATTGAACCTGCGCCTAAGCTTCCGCCAAGGATTAATAATGTCTTCTTTGAATCTGATAGACTATATGCTTTTAACGCATCACTCTTATTAACAGAACCTAAGTCTTTCCTTACTGGATTACCGGTAAAGAATATTTTCTCTTTGTTCTTAAAATACCTTCTTGAATCCTCAAAACTTACGTGTACTTCTTTTGCAAATCTTTCTAACAATTTAGAAGTAACTCCGGGATAACTATTTTGTTCAAGTAGAATTATTTTTGCGCCTGTTATTGACGAACCGAATATAGCAGGACCTGCTACATAACCGCCAGAGCCAATTGCTACTTGAGGCTTAAAAATTAAATTGATAAAAATAGATTGAACAACTGATACAATTAATTTTAATGGAAAAAGAAAATTCTCTAACGTTATTTTCCTTGAGAATCCCTTTACCCAAATAGACTTAAATTTATAACCTAATTCAGGGATTACTCTACTCTCTATTTTTGATTTTGTACCTACAAATAATATTTGCGCGTTCGGTATTTTAATTTTAATCTGCTCTGCTACGGCAACAGCTGGGTATAAATGTCCTCCGGTTCCACCTCCGGCAAATAAAAATCGATATGTTTTATTACTTACCATCATGTCAAAACAGGCTCACTTATTTTTTGATCAATTGGCTTTTTTCCCACAGCACTCGAAAATGCAATATTTATTAATATCCCAACAGAAATACAAAGAAAAATCAATGATGTACCACCATAGCTAATAAATGGCAATGGGAGACCTGTAGTCGGCACTAACCCTGTTGCCACAGCAACATTTACAAATGCATAAACTGTAACTGACATCGTTATTCCAAATGCAAGCAGTTGCCCAAATCTATCCTTTGCTTTTTTAGCTACCAAAATTCCAGCAAGAAATAAAATTAAATAGCAAATAAGCACTATCACGGATCCTAAGAATCCTAATTCTTCGCCCAAGATTGCGAAAATAAAATCGCCGTAAGCTTCTGGAAGAAATAAATTACTCTGAAGACTGTGCCCCATACCTACACCAAAAATTCCTCCGCTTCCCAATCCTAGTAATGCTTGTTTAACTTGTATATTTGCCGTACCTCCATGCTGAGTTGCATGAATAAAAGTTAAAATCCTTTCTCTTGAATGAACTATTGCCATAGCAATAATTCCGGCGAATATTAAACAGCCTAAAGCAGTAAGAAGTAGGTGACTTAATTTTGCGCCGCCTACATAAAGTAGCATAAAAGATACAAATACTAAAAGAACTCCGTTGCTGACATTTGGTTGCGCTAAGACTAAACCGGCAATGACTAGAACCCAAAACAACAAATAAAGAAATCCTTCTTTATAATTCTGTAATACACCCTTCTTAACTTCAAGCAAAACTGCCAGGTGAATTATTAAAATTAGCTTTGCTATATCTGCAGGTTGAAAAGAGAAAAATCCTAAATTTATCCAGCGCCCCGCACCTTTTATTTCTGGCGCAATAAACAGAGTAAGAAGAAGTAAAAATGTTATTGCAATAATTGCTGCCTTGCTGAACTTCTTATAAATTTCATAAGGGATTGCGCTGAAGAAAATTAAGCAGGCAATACCGATTACAACTTTTGCAAAATGATAATTAAATAAATGAAAGAGGCTATCGAACTTAAATTCGCTATAAGTACTGCTTGCGCTCATTACAATTATTAATCCAAGCAACATCAAAATGAACGCATCAAAAAATATTATGATAGCTAACTTCTTCATTTATAATTTACTTACTGCTTCTTTAAAAACTTCACCTCTGTGCTCATAGCTCCGGAACATATCAAAACTAGCGCATGCCGGTGAAAGCAATACAACCTCATTGGCTCTTGCTTCCCGGCTTGCTTCCAAAATTGCACCCTCAAGGGACTTCATTATTTCAACTTTTACTATCTTATGAAAAAAATTAAAAATCTTTTCTGCTGAGGTTCCAATAGCATAAATCTTTTTCACCTTTTCAATAATTAGATCTTTAATCTGATTGTAATCGTTGCCTTTATCAAGTCCGCCAAGTATTAGAAAGATTGGCTCATCAAAGCTGCGCAAAGCATACCATACAGCATCAATGTTAGTTGCCTTAGAATCGTTTATATACTTTACTCCAGCAAGTTCTCTTACCATTTCAAGTCTGTGATCCACTCCCGGAAATGACCCTAGAGCCGCTATTATTTTTTGATTGTCTGCACCAAATATTTTTGCAGCCATTATTGCAGCCATGGCATTGGCATAATTGTGTTCGCCTTTTAAGTTAATCTCAGAGGGTTTACAAGTAAATACTAGCTCTTTATTTTCATAAAACAATATTTTCCCATCTTTCAAATAACTTCCGTTATCTTCTTTAGATGAAGTTGAGAAATAAAGATCGCGGCTTTGATGTTTCGAAAGTGACTCTATCAGAGACTCGCTGTCTCTGTTTAATATTAGAAAATCACTGCTGTTTTGATTTAAATAAATACTAAGTTTTGCGGCGATATAATTTTGCAGCTTATAATCATATCTATTTAAATGATCTGGCGTAATGTTTAATATCATCGCGATCTTGGGCCTGAATCCGTCTATAAAATCTAGTTGGAAACTCGAA
>JAJYSI010000227.1 GCA_021793635.1 Bacteroidota bacterium | reverse complement strand
GCCTGGATGAGCGCCGCGGTCTTTGAGTTTAAACATATAACGATAATTTTTATCGTGCTCTTCTCATTCCAATTTTTGGTCTCATTTATTAATAAAGCCTCCATTAGAAATTTCTTTTTAAGCACCCAGGATTGGTATCAAAAAGATTCCGCGGAAAAAATTGCTAACTTGACTACTACTTCCCTCGAACTCCAGCTCGAATCAATTGACCCAAAGGAACCGGTTAGAGATGCGGATACAAGAAGAATTATTAAATCATTCAATATTATTTTAACACAACCGGTGCTTCAAAACAATATTCAGGATATCTGTGTAATCGTTCAACAGGGGAAAAATCTTTTAGCGATCGACGACGGGAAAAATCTTTATTCATTATTGAATAATAATTCTTACGTTGCGCCAGATTCGGAAGATTCACATTCTGACGTGATAAAACTTTATGAAGGAATCCAGTACCAATTAAAAACCACCGAACAGATAAAAAGCATTGTTACTAATAAAGTAACTTTTAACACTTTTGTTCCTTTTATTTTGAAAGGAGAATATGTAGGTGCTGTTTATGTCAAAAATACGCCAAATTTTTCTTTCCTGACAAGCCAGATTATTTCAAACTATGACGAAACTTCTTTAATCTATCTTTCGTTTATTTCACTCGGTCTTCTTGCAATGTATTTTGTGTCTTCTTATACTTTGCGTGAAAGGGATGAGGCTCAGAAATTACTTTTTGTCGAGCATGAAGTTAATATTAAAAAGCAAATCACTTATGAGAAAGAATTAGCCTTTACAAAAAGAATTTATCATACCCACCATAAAGCTGAAAAAGTTATGGGCTTTATAAAAGGCGACCTAAAGCTGCTTTCACCGGAGAACATAAATGAAATAAAATTCAAGGTTACTAAGTACGCTAATTTTATTTCAAGAATAATTTACGATATGAAATGGTATGAGCCTCCGGTTCAGACTATTCGAAACCCTATCTTCCAAACAGATTTAAATGAAGTAATTAGCTTTATTGTCAATCATATTTTCCTTAGGACATCAAGAAAGTCTAGTATCTATAATATACAGCTTCAGCTTGATAAAAATATTCCCAAAATTAACGTAAATGAATTTGTTGTCTGGGAAATAATTGAACCGCTGATACAAAATAGTATTGATCATGCCGGGATACCGGACATTTTGATTAATATCAAAACCGGGTATGATCAACATTCCAAAATTTCAAATATTAAAATTAGCGATAATGGAAAAGGAATCGAAAGCGAACTTCTTAAAACAAATGAGTATGGAATAAAAAGAATTTTCGAAGAAAATATTTCTACGAAAAAAAACGATATCCAAAACACTGGGTATGGTTGTTATATAGCTTATGAGATTACAAAAAGGTGTGGTTGGCATATTGACGCCCAAAATCTCCCCGATTGTGGCTGTGAATTTACTATAGTTATTAATCCTTAATTAAATTTCTGGGAAAATCTATGTTTATAAATAATGTTATTCAAGTTTTGCTAATTGAAGATGAAGAGTATGATGTAATTAGAGTAATGAATACGGTAAAACCATTTCGCGATAAAATAAATGTCTCAAATATCGTTTCGGATGGTAATGCGGCTCTCGAATTGATTAGAAAAAATAAATCCGCCTTCGATGTTGTTGTTATGGACTTCCACCTTGCCGGAGGGGTTATGGGTGAAGAGTTAATCCAAAAAATTAAAGAGATAGATTCTTCTATCCAAATTATTGTAATTACTAAGATGACCATAAATATTAGTGACTTTGATTTTGCCAATAAGCTCATGAGAGCAGGAGCTTTCTGGTATTGTACCAAATACCCCGGGGATATCGAAGACTATATCTATCAGCCTACTGATTTTGTTCTCAGCATCTTTAATGCCTATGAAAAATGCAGGCTCGAAAAGGAAAGATTAAAATCGAATCAAAAGTTGATAAAGAATATCGAAGATCATCTACTTCAAAAAATAATCATCGGCGAATCCCCAATAATTAAAAAACTCAAAGATGAGATTAAAAAGTATGCCCGCAGTGATGTTAATATTTTAATAAGCGGTGCTTCCGGTACCGGAAAGGAATTGGTTGCCTACAATATCCATTACAACAGCGAAAGAAAATTTGAAAATTTTGTTCCGATAAACTGCGGCAGCCTCCCGCATGATCTTATCGAAAGCGAATTGTTCGGCTATGAAAAAGGAGCATTTACAGGAGCCGATAAAAAGAAATCAGGATTATTTGAAATTGCCCATAACGGTACGGTTTTTCTCGATGAGATAACGGAGTTACCCCTTTCTGCTCAGGTAAAATTGCTTCGGGTAATTCAAGAAGGAGAACTGGAAAAAATTGGGCGAACTGAAAAAATCAAAGTTAATATTAGAATTATTGCCGCAACTAATAAGAATATCGAAGAAGAAGTTAAGGCAAAAAGATTTCGCGAGGATTTATATTACCGCCTTAATGTAATCTTTATTGAAGTTCCTGAACTTAAGTTTAGAAAGGGGGATATCCCGGTTTTACTTGAATATTTTATTCTGCAATTCAGCAATAAAATGGGAAGGGAAGCTCCGACTCTAAAGCCGGATGCTCTCGAAGTGTTCGTAAATTATACCTGGCCTGGAAATGTAAGGGAATTAAAAAATGTCGTTCAACGATTACTCTTTAGCGAGGAAATAGAAATAAGAGCAGAACTGGCAAAGCTCTCTCTCGGTGCTTTTTATAAGAATAAAAGCGGTGGTCCGTTAAGCGGCATTGAAGCTGTATTTGAAGATAATATTCTGCCTCTTTCTCAAATGGAAAGAATGATTAGAGAAAAATATTTAACTTATGTCCGCCAACATTCGGATTCCGATACTGATGCTGCCAGAAAACTTGGTCTTGCACCTTCCAATTATTATAGAATGGCTAAAGAGTTGGGACTGAAATAATTTTAGGAATTTCATAAATCGGCGATCCGGATTTTAATAAGTAAAATTCAATTTGATCGGCGTTGAAGATAAGCTGTTAATACGGCTGATTTATATTGTTCCGATCAAGTAACCCACGACTTCAAGTCGTGAGTTGCTTTCTTGAAACCTTATTTATTAACCGTTTCAACGGTTTATAATACCTAAATAAAAACTAGCGGTCAACTTGAGTAAAATAATTAGTCTTCTCTTCATTTAATAATTTACTCTCTCTTATTGTAATATCATTGTTATTATAGAGTGTGCTGGACTTACTGTTTTAACTGCGCTTCCCTCAATCCAAGTGCTAAAATCAATTCCTTTGTCTGTTGTGTTAAGAACAACTACAGCTATCTTTCCATCAGTGTTTTGGAAAGCAGTTGCCAAAAGATCATCGGAGTTTGAAGAGCAGATAATTCTCTTTGCGCCGGGTCGAATAAATTTTGAAAAATGTCCTAGGTAATAAAACGAATTCATGTATGTCAATTCACCGGTTTTTATATTGCATATTATCGGCGCCATGCAGTAGTTTCCTACATGATTAGGACCCCCGTTTTCATCAAGAATTACATTCCATGCAGTCCAGCCTTCTGTCCAATTGTTTAAATCCATAATTATCGACTTGCCAAACATTTCTCCCCATTTCCATTCATGCAAGCTGTCTGCAAAAAAATTTGATTCTGTGCCTTCCGTAAACAGAAGATGTTTTGAGGGGAATGCATCATGAACTAATCTTACATTATCAAAATGATCTCCGACGTACCAATGAAAGCCTGTACCCCAAACATATTTTGCTGCTTGCTGGTCATCATAAACTGTTTCAGCGCGTTGATACATTATCCCACGGTTATGGTCCCAAATAATCAACTTTAAGTTTGATAAGCCGGATCTTTGTACTGTTGGTCCTAAAAAATTCTTGACAAAGTCTCTTTCCTCTACTGCTGTATAAATGCATGATTCCCAGGGCTGAACTGCCATCGGTTCATTTTGAACTGTCATTCCCCAAATAGGTATCCCGGCTTTTCTATACTCTTTTGCAAATAGAGCTAGATAATTTGCCCATGTTTGATCATATTGTTTTTTAAGTTTTCCGCCTTCAAGCATATTGTTATTTGTTTTCATCCAGGCGGGTGGGCTCCATGGCGATGCAAAAAGTTTAATTTCATTTCCTGATTTTTTAAACGCGGCTTTAATAAATGGTATTTTGTATCTTAAGTCATGCTCAATCGTAAAGTGTTTTAGGCTTGTATCCCCCGCAACTTCATCATAAGCGTAACTTGAACTCGAAAAATCACAGCTATTTATATTGGTTCTGCAAAGAGAAAATCCGTCACCCTTATCTTTATCAAATAAAGCAGTCAGAATTTCCTCCTGTTTATCGGCAGGTAATTTGTAAAAGGTCTCGGCAGATGCGTCTGTAATTGCGCCGCCAATTCCTACAATGGTTTGAAATGTCTTGCTTCTGTCTAGGATAATTGTTGGGTCGTGTTCTAAAGGCTGTTCAAGAGGTTCAAATATGATTGAGTCCTTTTTGGTAATCCTTTCAGTCGTCCCTTTTGCGGTAATATAAACATCCGCTATTCTGATTTTCTTTGCACGGGAATTCCTGTGTCCCGGTTTTTCGCTCCCGCCCTTCGCAGAGATGCTAATACAAAATGAAAAAAGAATAAATGTGAATATTAACTTTAAATGTCGTGTAGGTTGTCTATACGTTGAATGCATATCTCATCCTTAGTTTATTCGGAAAATCCTTAATTTTTTTAATTTCGAAAATCATTTAAGCAAAATCATTTTTCTAACGGAAGTGAAGTTATCGGATACTAATCTATAAAAATATACCCCGGATGAAAATCTGTCCAAGTTTGCTTTTATTTCATGAACTCCCGCCGAATAGTGCTGGTGATTCACTAATAGCATAATTTCATTTCCAAGTATATCGTATATTTTCAATGTAACGTTGGAGCTTTTTTTCAAAGAAAAAGAAATTGTCGTACTTGGATTAAACGGGTTCGGGTAATTCTGATTGAGCTCGTAATTTGTTGGTGCTACTTCGTTCGTCGAAGGTCTCTTAATTGCTGTAATCGTTCCTCCGAATTGAAAATATGGTTTATATGAGCTTTGAAGGATTGGCCCTACTTTTTTAATTGTAGTCCTATCCAAATGATAGATCCCCATAGTTTGAAGTCCTGTTTGCGCAGTGTACCAATCAAAAGCACACCACCACATCGTTCCAACTAAATATCCATTAGGGTTATATGTTCCGTTAGCATTAACAGCGGCGTTTTGTTGAAATGTCTTAAATGTTAATAGAAATACTTGTGCCTGTTGCAGTTCGGTAGAGCCTGATTGTGTAGACCAATAACCAAACTCAGTATCCATTATCGGTTTGTTTGGATGGTCTGTATTCGCAGTATCTAAGAAAGTTTGTGTATCGGTATTGTATGAACTTCCATAAAAAATTCCGAAGTACATAGTCCATCCCGCAACATCACAATTATCTTGTGAGGGATCTTGTGGACCAGGTCTATCTGCTGCCGCAGATTGTGTAACTAACCTGCCGTCATAATAATTATTTTTTATATCTGATTGAATCGTTTGGATATATTCCGCTCTGTTAGTGACGTCTAAACATTCGTTACAGGTACTCCAGAATAATATAGAGGGGCGATTGTAATCCCGGAAAACCATTTCTCTGAACATTTGTTGATGAATATGTCTTGTATTATTCTGTATCACCCAAGCCGCGGGATCATCAAACCACCAGACAGGAATTTCTTCCATAATTGCAAAACCCATTCTATCAGCAAGTGTATATGTAAAAGGAGCATTAGGGTAATGACCTGTTCTTATCATGTTGGCATTTAAATTTTTTATGACTTTTAAGTCTGTATATATGACGCTGTCGGGAATTGCTCTTCCATAAATCGGATGATCTTCATGTCGGGCAACGCGGGTAAAGAA
>JAJYSI010000226.1 GCA_021793635.1 Bacteroidota bacterium | reverse complement strand
AATCTAAGAATACTCTGCGAGTCGGAGGAATCCTATATTACAAATTCACTTAAGCCGGCAATTCAGATTAAGCCAAATGTTTATGATAAAGATCTGCTTAAAGGTTTGGATTTTCTCCTTTCCGAAATGAGTAAACGAAATATGCATGCTGTAATTTTTTTAAATAATTATTGGGAGTGGACAGGGGGAATGTCGCAATACAACGATTGGGCAAACGGCGGAGGCGGTGTTGATCCGGCTAATAATAATTATGGAAATTTTATGGATTATTCCGCTACTTTTTATAGCAATACTAAAGCGCAGAAATTATTTATAAATTTTCTTTATTCACTTATTACAAGGAAAAATCATTATAACGGACTTTATTATTATGAAGATCCGACAATTATGTCGTGGCAGCTCGCTAATGAACCCCGTCCCGGAAGAAATGTATATTGGATTGATGAATATTATCGCTGGATGAAAACCACTGCCCAATTTATTCATAACATTGATCCTAACCATCTTGTTTCAACGGGTAATGAAGGACTAGCCGGTTCACTTGGAGATTCAACAATTTATTTAACCGCTCACAAAACAAAATATATAGATTATCTCACATTCCACCTCTGGCCTAAAAACTGGGGCTGGTTTGATGCTAAGAATATTAAAGAAACATACCCAAGAACCGAGAAGAATGCCATCAATTATATTGACCAGCATATTGCGCTTGCACGTGAATTGAATAAACCTATTGTAATGGAAGAATTTGGCATGCCACGCGATAATGAATTATGTAAGGTAGGCACTCCAACTACCGCACGCGATAGATATTTTAAGAAGATATTAGGAATTATTTATGACAGTGCTGCTTTGGGTTCTCCAGTTGCAGGAACTAATTTTTGGGCATGGGGAGGTGAAGGCAGGGGACAGCATCCGGATGATAAATGGCAGCCGGGCGATCCGTTTGTGGGAGATCCCCCACAAGAACCGCAAGGACTTAATTCTGTTTATGACACCGATGCATCGACAATTGCTATTCTTAAATATCATGCAGAAAAAATGAATTCGCTAACTGTTCTCAAGTCGGGATCGGAAATCGTTAAATGAAAATATAAGGAATATAGTGATGAAATTATTTTTTGTATCCGTTTTTTTACTATTTAGTCAATTGGCTTTTAGTATTGATAAAGACACATCATCAGTAAAAGTCATAAACTTAAATAGCAATTGGAAGTTTAGCCAATCCGGGAATGACAATTGGTACTCCGCGACTGTTCCTGGCTGCGTCCATACTGATTTATTAAATAACAAATTAATCCCCGATCCATTCTACGGCACAAATGAAAATAGTTTGCAGTGGATAGGTAAAACTGATTGGGATTATCAATCCTCTTTTGATGTTCCTCCCGATTTGTATTCTAAAAACAATATTGAATTGGATTTTAATGGACTTGATACTTATGCAGATGTTTATCTGAATGATTCTCTCATTCTATCGGCAGATAATATGTTCAGAACCTGGATTGTCTCATGCAAAAATTTATTAAAGGAGAAAAACAACATCCTGCGAATTCATTTTAGAAATGTATTTGAAGTTAATATGCCTAAGATGGAAAAAGCGCCGTTTAAACTTTTAGATTTTCCGAATAATGATCAGTCGGATACTATGCTGGCAATGTATTCGCGTAAGGCGCAGTTTCATTACGGATGGGATTGGGGACCCCGCTTTGTTACTTGCGGCATCTGGCGTAATATTATTCTTAAAGGTTGGGATGGTTTTAAGATTGATAATGTTCAGGTAAATCAAAAAAATGTTTCGGCAAAAAACGCCGGTATTATTTCTTCCATCAATATTACTTCTGATAAGGATCAAAAAATTTCCGTAAATGTCGCTGTAGATGGGAAGCAATATGCCATGGAAAATTTTCAATTGAAGAAAGGGGAGAATAAAATACCAGTGAATTTTGCTATTGAAAGTCCTAATCTTTGGTGGACGAACGGGCTCGGCAACCACCATTTATATAATTTCAATTTTACTGTTGCTTCAGAGAATGGTTCGCGTGATTCAAAAAACGTAAAGATTGGAATTCGTTCTCTTAAAATAGTCCGCGAAAAAGATTCTATGGGAAGGAGTTTTTATGTCAAGCTGAACGGCGTGCCTGTTTTTATGAAAGGCGCAAACTATATCCCTCAAGATAATTTCCAAAATCGCGTTACTCCGGAACGATACGAGCACATGATTAAATCTGCAGCAGAAGCTCACATGAACATACTTCGCGTTTGGGGTGGCGGAATTTATGAGAACAATGAATTCTATAATCTATGCGATGAAAATGGTATCCTTGTTTGGCAAGAATTTATGTTTGCATGCGCAATGTATCCCGCTGATAGCGCTTTTCTGAATAACGTCAAACAAGAAGTAGTAGACAACGTAACCCGCCTGAGGAATCATCCTTCGCTTGCTCTGTATTGCGGCAATAATGAAAATGTTGTCGGTTGGTATCAATGGGGTTGGAAGCAAAGCTTTCATCCGGATGTTCAAAGCGATTATGAAAAAAATATGCAGCAGCTATATCAAGAAATTATTCCTGAAGCAATAAAGGAAGTTGATACTACAAGGTATTATCATTATACAAGCCCAAGTGCCGGATTTAATAATTTTTCTAATGCTGACGGCGACATTCATTATTGGGGCGTATGGCACGGTAAGGAGCCTTTTGAAGATTTTAATAAAAATATTGCCCGCTTTGTTAGTGAGTATGGATTTCAGTCCTATCCTGAAATAAGTACAATTAAAAAATATGCTGCTCCGGAAGATATGCAGCTTCACTCCGGTGTCATGCTTTCACATCAGCGCTGTATGGCGGATAATCGCAAGGATAAAGAGTATAGCAACAGGCTGATCCAACTTTATATGGATAGGCAATTTAGAGAACCGAAAAATTTTGCTATGTATGTTTACGTCAGCCAGGTGCTTCAAGCTGAGGGTGATAAAATTGCAATTGAAGCTCACCGTAGAAATATGCCTTTTTGTATGGGCAGCATGTATTGGCAAATCGACGACTGCTGGCCGGTCGCTTCATGGTCGAGTATCGATTATTACGGCAACTGGAAAGCGCTGCATTATTATGTCAAACGTGAATATAAAACATTCCTGATCTCTACACAGATGAAGGATGATTCGCTTAACTTTTTTGTCGTTTCCGATAGCCTGACAAATGTGAATGCCGACCTTGTTGTGAAGCTAGTAGATTTTAATGGGAAAATATCTTTCCAGAAATCATTCCCTGTTGAAATAAAAGCTAATTCGAGTTTTGATTATGTCAGACTAGATAAAAATGAATTTGAGAATCTTGACGAATCCAAAATGGTTCTCACTGCCGAATTAAATTCCGAAGGAAAAGTTCTTGCAAAAAATTCTTTCTTTTTCAAGGAGCCAAAGGATTTGGATTTAGAAAAGCCTAATATAAAAATTACAACTTTTCGGAATTCTGATGGCTATGGGTTAAAGCTAACCACAAATAAATATGCCAAAGATGTCTACCTTAGCTTTAATAATGAAAAAGGATTTTTTACAGACAACTACTTTGACCTGTTCCCGGGTGAGGACAAGGTGATTGAGTTGAAAACTGCAAATGAGATAAAAGATATAGATCAAAAAATTAAAATCATTAGCTTAGTTGATAGCTATTAGTATATTCTAAATGCAGGTTCAAATTTAATATTGCAATCTAATGCGATAGTTGCATATAAAATATTGATCAAACTTCTTGACCTTAGAAATTTGATCCCTGCAATTTTGTCAGGGGCCATAAATAAAATAATAATCAATCTCATCGGCTACTTCTGACCAAAAATAAGTTCCATCCGCACCGTCATGAAATGTTGATTCAGAATAATTATTCCACAACAAACCATATCCGTTAGTTGAAACTATAAACGGGTTTACATCAGTTCTGTTTGCTTGAGAGATTAGGACATCATGCCCTCAAATATTTTATCAAATTCATAATTGATTATAAGTATGATAAAATGGAAACTATCACTATTTAACGGCGGTGCTATTATTTAAATAGAAAATCGAATCATATCCGATGGCATTATTTATGATGCAAGGTATACTAAATAAATGGAAATTAAATCTATGAAATTAAGTATACTGGATATTTCAATCATACTAATTTATCTGGTAGCCAATGTTGTAATTGGATTTTGGATCTCAAAAAAGGCTTCTAAAGATATAAATAGTTATTTCCTTGGAGGAAATACACTTCCCTGGTGGCTTCTCGGAGTATCTAAT
Organism: Bacteroidota bacterium; assembly: GCA_021793635.1. The sequence goes on along the minus strand of JAJYSI010000226.1, from coordinate 1,652 downwards.
GCTTCCGGAATGTTCGATATTGCCGGTACTATGCTTTTAGTTTATTGGCTTGCGGTTTATGGATTAAAGAGTGTTTGGCTCCCATGGCTATGGCCTGTTTTTAACCAGGTGTTTTTAATGATCTACCTCTCTGCTTGGCTTAGACGCTCCAAAGTTATGACAGGTGCGGAATGGATTAGAACACGTTTTGGAACAGGCAAAGGTGCTACTTTATCCCATATCATTGTTGTTATCTTTGCTCTGATTGGAGTAATTGGATTCCTTTCTTACGGATTTAAAGGAATAGGGAAATTTGCCGAGGCATTTTTACCTCCGCTTATTTCTAATCCTGAAACTTTATTAAGATATCCTCAAATTAACGCCAATCTTTATGCGCTTATTTTAATGGGAATAACGACTATTTATGTGGTCAAAGGAGGTATGTTTAGTGTCGTTATTACTGAAGTCCTGCAATATAGTATCCTAACAATTTCTTCAATTGCAATTGGAATTATTGCAATGTATCATGTTTCTCCCGGAATGATCAATAGCGTTATTCCTGCCGGCTGGAAAAATATGTTCTTTGGTTGGCAGTTGAATCTTGACTGGTCTGCAGTTCACTCAACGGTTGCCTCTAAAGTCACTGCCTTTAATAATTGGATAACTAATGACGGTTATTCGATGTTTGGATTGTTTTTTGGAATGATGTTGTTTAAAGGAATATTTATTTCGGCTGCCGGACCTGCCCCTAACTATGATATGCAGCGAGTCCTTTCGACACGTAATCCTAAAGAAGCTGCTAAAATGAGTTCGCTTGTAAACGTCGTGTTAAACCCTCCAAGATATTTTATGATTGCTGGCCTTACTGTCCTTGCCTTAACAAATTTTAATGCCTTATATAAAAGCTCCATTACTACTCCAGATTTTGAAACTATTCTTCCTGAAGTTTTGGCTCACTATATCCCGATCGGTTTACTTGGGTTTTTAATGGCTGGACTTATTGCCGCCTTCATGAGCAATTTTGCTGCAACTGTTAATGCAGCTCCAGCTTATATTGTAAATGATATCTATAAGCGGTATATCAATCCTAACGCCGAACCGAAAAAATATGTTAGAATGAGTTATATAGTTTCTGTCCTTGTAGTTGTCGTAGGAATTACTTTTGGATTTTTTGTCGAATCTATAAATCAAGTCGTATTGTGGATTGTGGCTTCCCTATACGGTGGATACACTGCGGCTAATGTACTTAAGTGGTATTGGTGGCGCTTCAACGGCTTTGGATATTTTTGGGGAATGGTATCCGGAATTTTGTCATCTCTAATTTTACTTTTATTAGATAACTTAAACTTAGTCCCATTCCTTCATAACTGGCCCTTGCCAAACAACCCAAGCATGAATTCTTTTCCTTTAATCTTTTTAGTATCAATAATCGGATGCTTCGTTGCAACTTTCATGACTCATCCTGAGAGTGATGAAATTCTTATGCACTTTTATAAAACTGTCCGTCCTTGGGGCTTCTGGAAACCGGTCAAAGAAAAAATTTTGAAATTTGACCCTGAATTTGTTGCCAACAAAAATTTTAAGAAAGATATGTTTAATGTATTAATCGGAACTATCTGGCAGATTACTTTGATGGCTGCTCCCGTTTATTTAATTATTCATGAATATACTGA
>JAJYSI010000003.1 GCA_021793635.1 Bacteroidota bacterium | reverse complement strand
GATCTTCCATTTCATGCGATATATGGGAACGCATGTGGACGCCGTTTGTTACGTAGCCAATCGGGATTTCATTAAACGGAACATTTTTGTAGCCGGATACCCACATCTTTTTGGAAACTTCGCCGTGGAGCTTGCTTACACCGTTAATAAATCCGGCGGTGTTCATTGCAAGGTGAGCCATATTAAAAACGTTGGACTCGCTCGTCTTATATATATTTCCAAGTGAATAAAATTCCTTATCCGAAATTAAAAGTTCATTACGATAATAGTTCCCAAAATATTTTTCAACAAGCTCATTTGAAAAGACATCTATACCGGCAGGCACAGGAGTATGCGTTGTAAATATATTAGAATAAAATCCAACCTGTTTTGCTTCCTTAAAAGTCAATCCCTCGTTCTGGATTAAATGTCTTGTTCTCTCAAGCGCCATAAAGGCAGAATGACCTTCGTTCATATGACATACCATTGGCTTTATGCCTAGTGAATGAATCGTCCGAATGCCGCCAATGCCTAAAATAATTTCCTGTTGGATTCTTGTTTCAACATTTCCGCCGTAAAGCGTTTCTGTAATCTTCCGGTCTGCCTCATTATTCAAAGGCGTATTTGTGTCAAGCAGATATAATGGAATTCGCCCAACCTGAATTTTCCAGACTTGAAAATACACTGTCCTTCCGGCTAAATTAACAGAGTTGACTAAAGGTTCGTTCTTATCGTTACGAACAAGCTTCATCGGCAGATTATCAAAATCATTTATTTCATAACGTTCATGCTGCCATCCATCGGAGTTAAGATACTGCTGGAAGTAGCCTTCTTTATATAAGAGACCAACACCAATAATCGGTATTCCAAGATCACTCGATGCTTTTAGATGGTCACCGGCAAGTACTCCTAATCCTCCTGAATATGTTTGAAGGCATTCGGTTAAACCAAACTCCGCGGAAAAATAAATTATGTTTATGTCGTCGGAATAATTATAATTTCTCTGGTACCATGTTTTTTCATTTAGATAATTTTGAAGTTTAGAATGCACTCTATCAAGATGCGCAATAAAACCATCGTCGTGCGATACCTCATTCAGGCGTTCCTGGGCGATCCTTCCGAGCATCATAACGGGGTTATGATTTGTATCTTCCCATAATTCCATGTGAAGCCTTCGGAACAGTTCTCTGGCATCCTGGTTCCATGTCCAATGCAAATTATAAGATACTTCTCTCAGCTTCTCTAAATTTTCCGGAAGCGATGGAACGACATGATAGGTTCCTAAAAATTTATACATGAATTCCTCAAAATATTCTGGAAATTTTACCTGGTTTTTCTACTCTTTTAAAATTTAAGATTTATAATATAGTGAAAGAAATATTTATCAAAAAATAAAACGTATGGTGTTTTTATTCAGATTATTTCACTCATGAAATTGATAAGCTGTTGGTTTTACTAACTTTTTATCAGATACCAAAACTATTCACCTACCCGAATAGGTAGTATTTGTTAGCCTCAAATTCCATACTCCAAAATTCTATCTAGATTTTTTTATGAAAAAGTTATCTGCTCTATCCATTCGCAATAAAGATATTTTAATCATACGCAAAGATATTTCATTTTCGATTATAAATTATTAATCTTAAATTTCAATCAATAATAGATTTCAACAACATACTGGAGTTTAACATGGGTAAATTTGATCTGAATAAAATTCAGCCCTTTCTAAAACAAATGAAACTTGATGCCTGGCTGTTATATGATTTTAGAAAATCGAATGAAATTGCTCAGAATATTTTAGACATCCCAAAAGAAAGCCATCTTACAAGACGGTTTTATTATTTTATTCCGAAGGAAGGAACACCTGTCAAGATAGTAAATGCAATTGAAGCTTTTCATCTTGATCATCTGCCCGGAAAGCAATTGAAATATTCCAGCCATGCATCGCTCTCTAATCATCTTAAAGAAACATTGAAAGGCGTAAAAATAATTGCAATGGAATATTCTCCTTTAAATGCAATTCCGTATGTCTCTAAGATCGATGCAGGAACTTTTGAACAAATTAAATCTTACGGAGTAGATGTTGTTACCAGCGGAAATTTAATTTCGTTATTTGATGCAGTTTGGACTGACGAGCAATATAAAGAGTACATTCCGGTTGCAGATAGATTAACCGAAATTGCTCATGAAACTTTTAGTTTTATAAAACAAAAAACTTTATCCGGCATTACTCTTAATGAATTTGAAGTACAGAAATTTATTGAAGAGAAAATTTCCGACGCCGGATATGAAACCGAACCGCCCATTATTGTCGGTGTAAACCAAAACAGCGGTAATCCTCATTATGCACCGGATGAGAATAATCATAAAGAAATAAAGCGCGGTGACTTTGTACTTATCGATCTTTGGGCTAAACAAAAAAAGGCGAATGGCGTTTGGGCTGATATAACCTGGACAGGTTATATGGGTGATTCTGTACCGGAAAAATATGTTAAGATATTTAAAATAGTTGCTGAAGCGCGTGACACTGCATTTAACTTGGTATCCTCAAGATTCAAAGAGAAAAAAGAAATTCGCGGCTACGAAGTTGATGACGCTGCAAGAGGTGTAATTACAAAAGCCGGTTACGGAGATTATTTCTTCCATCGCACCGGTCATTCAATAACTACTGATCTTCACGGAAGCGGCGCGCATATGGATGACTACGAAACTAAAGATGAAAGACTACTGCTTCCATTAACTTCTTTTTCTATTGAACCCGGCATTTATTTACCTGAATTCGGAGTCAGATCCGAAATTGATGTCTTTATAAAACCTAACGGAGAAGTAATAGCAACCGGCGGTGAAAGACAAAAAGAAATTATCCCTATACTTAAATAAATCTTCCAGATGGCATTTCAATATTTTCGAAATGCCATCAATTTCAAATCAATAACCACTTCAATCAAATTATTTTTTTGAACATGAGCGCTGGGAATATAATTCTCACCGTATATCTTATCGTCATTATATTTTATTATAATGTAAACAAAATGCTCAAAACAAAATATATTGTGGTCATAAAAAAAAGGAAGTGAGTTTTTAAGTAACAATATTTTACCGGAAAAACTTTTCTAAAGCTTAAATTCATTAAAAAACAATTCATAAATGAATCGGCACGCCTCTTGAATAGACAGTTCAGCATCAACTGTAGTTACAATAATCAAAAATTATTTGGAGAGAGGAAAATGTCTGATTACACCGGTACTACTTACAATACTGAAAGTGAACGATTAAACTTCCTTCCTACGAGCAAGACTATACAAAAAACAAAAGTCTTAATTATCGACAGCGATAGTTTCTATGCCGGAAAGATAAAAACTTTTTTAGAATGCAATAACTATGAAGTCTTTCATTCCAGCAGCGGATGCAATGGAATTTATAATTCGATAATTCATAAGCCGGATATAATTCTTACTGAAGTATGTCTGCCTGATGTTGACGGTTTTAATATTCAGCGGGAATTAAACAGGTACAAAAGTTTCATTCATTCCAAGTTTGTATACATGAGCAGTTATTCGCTTAGCTTCTTTATGAGAGAAGCAATGGACCTCGGCGCAGAAAAGTTTTTATCGAAGCCGCTTGATTATAATGAATTACTTAAAGTACTCGACGCTATCAGCATGAAAGAAGTTTCTACTTTAGCAAAAAGAGAAGAAGATTGGAATTTTACTGAAGGCACTTTGTCTAATAATGCCTTTATACCAAATGAAATTTCCTTAAGCCTGGATGATTTAATGCAAAGCGGCTTTAGGTTTGTTAATCCGAATAAAGTAGAAATCAATTTTAAATCATCTTCCAGTTCATTGAGAGAATCGTCTCCGGAGGTACAAGTTCCTGTCGATCCATTCTCAATAAATCGGGATGAACTAAAAGACTTTGAGAATTTTAATTTCGGTGATTTGACTTTAATTATAGTAAACAAGAATGCTGCAAATCAAAAGGAAGCTGTAGCTTTTCGTGATTTTCTTTTCCCGATAATATCTCAAAATCCTAAAAATGTTTTAATTGACTTAAGTCAGATCACTTATCTGGATTCGGCTTTTACCGGCGTACTTGTTGAAGCAACAAAAAGATTTAAGCTTTATAGTTGCAATGAGATTAGATTGGTCATCGACGTAAATAATTCGACGATAAATCCTTTCATAGTAGAATGGATTAAAAGAAATTTTAAGACTTATGATAACTTGAACTTTGCAGTAAGCCGTATTAATAATCCCGGAGCTGCGGCATGAAAATATTTGTGCTTGCTTTGAAATTGAAGCTTAATGAATTTAAAATAAAATTCGCAATAAAAAGATTTTTACCTATTACTTTTTCTTCACGGTATGTTTTTTCAAAATAGATTCCCTAAGTTTTCATTAAAAGGTAAACAAAAAATGAAAACTTACTGTTCAGATACGGTTAGCAATTTCCCTTCGGCATTCAGTTGATGAAATATCAAGTAATCTAAGCTTAACTTCATCGGACCAAAAAGCAGTATTGATATTGCGATAATTAAAAAGACAAACGGGTAAGAAGCGCCCGGACCGCTTGAACCGAAAAAGCCTCCAGGCAGCATTGTAATTGTCGCTACCGTCATATTGATTACAACCGCAACAGCGGCTGGTCGCGTAAACAATCCGAACGCAAGCAGCAAGACTCCTAAGAACTCAGTAAAACAGCTCAGATATGCAAGCGGCACTGCAATTCCCATCTTAATATAAAATTGAATTGTAGTATTTAGACCGTAGCCGCCGAACCATCCAAATACTTTACCGGAGCCGACAATGAATAAAAGTATCCCAATTGTCAGGCGAAGCAATAATATTTCGGAACTTAAAAGCGCATCATTATTACCAAGCAATAGCGTATTCACTTTTTTATTTACTCTCATAATAACATTTCCTTTTCTAAATTATTTTTTAACAGACAGGTAATGCAGCGCAACAACTCCGGATTTTAATTTTTTGGTCTCAACCAATTTAAGAATTTGTCTTTCTTTTTTCTCTTCAAATAATCGTCTTCCTTTTCCAACAATCACCGGATGAATTAAAATCCAGTACTCATCAATTAGTCCGGCATTCATAAGTGTTGATGCAAGATGAATGCCGCCGATCGAAATATTTTTTCCCGGCTGCTGTTTCAGTTTCTTTACTTCTTCAACAGCGTCTCCCTTAATTAATTTTGTGTTATTCCAATCTGCTTTCTGAAGACTATTAGAAAATACAATCTTCGGAATAGCATTGAACTTGTCTGCAAATTTAAGCATACCGCTATTTGCCTTTGGATCCTCATGTGCGAAAGGCCAATAACTTTCCATCAACTGGTATGTTACCCGCCCGAAAAGTTCGATATCGGTTTCATTAAGCAAGCCGCTGAAAAAATAGTGCAGCTCATCATCAACAACCCCGGCAGCTGTGTGGTCGGCAAAACCGTCAAGCGAAACATTACATTCATAAATTAATTTTCTCATAACAAACTCTCTTTCCTTTCTAAATATTCCTTTAATGAAGTGTCGACAATATAATTCCAGCCTTCAGCAAAATTTTCTTTCTTTAATTCCGGAACATCTTGCGGAAAGCTTTCCAAATCTGAGTGCGTTAATTTAAGTCTCGTCATGCTTACTTCAGGAAATAATTCAAAAGTAACATAAGAAACACCGGCATAGCCGTCATACCGCCAACTGTATGTAAGTTTCTTCTGTTGAACAATCTCGGTTATCTTGCAAATGTGCAGCCATTGCTTTTCGCTGTTACCGGCTACAAACCGGAATTCAAATCCGATTTCCAATTTGAATTCCGCAATATCAAAATACCATTTCTTCATTTCGATATTGTCGGTAACTGCATTCCAGACTTTTTAAACTGAAGCATTGAAAATTCGTTCGATTACTAATGGCTCATTTTTCTTTTCCATTCCGATTTTTCCTTTCAAATCATTTTAAACTATCTGCAAGTTTATCGAACGACTGACTCCAGCCTGCCTCCATTCCTTCAAGCATTTTAGGTGACTGAGCAGAAATGCCTTTTGCAATTGTCTTCATAATCATTTTTGTTTTACCGTTCTCTTCTTCAAATGTTACTGTCGTGAGTCCGTCGATGAGGAGATTATCATTTTCATCAACCGCCTGATTTACAAAGACCAAACGCTCAGGCGGCTTTATCTCTTGGAAAGTTCCATTCATTGGCCAACGCTGCCCGGCAAACGGTCCTAACTCTTTGCCTGCCAACATAACAATATGGATTTTACCGCCGACCTTTGCATCTATCTCGCATATCGGATTGGACACGCCTTTTGGTCCCCACCACTTTGCCATCATTTTCGGATCGGTCCAGGCTTTGAACACAAGTTCCCGCGGCGCATTGAAAATACGGGTTAGAATCAATTCTTTTGTTTCTGTTTGAGTATCACTTTTTCTTGACATGTTTTTTCTCCTTAGCTTGTAATTTGTCTAAATAATTTTCTAAAGCATCCAATTTTTCTTCCCAGAATTTTTTATATTGATCAATCCACTGCGACACTTCGCCAAGCTTTTCCATCTTAGCTTCGCAGTAGCGCTCGCGCCCTTGCTGCTTTACTGTTACCAGTCCGCATTCGGTAAGAATCTTTAAGTGTTTGTAAATGGCTGCACGACTTACCTTAAAATTCTGAGTTACAGAATTTATATTCATCGGCTGCGCTACAAGCATGCTTAATATTTCTCTTCTTGTCGGATCCGCAATAGCTCGAAAAACATCTCTTCTCATAATATGAAACCTTTCGGTTTCCAATATAAATGAAACCTTTTGGTTGCGCAAGTTAAATTTTAAATTCAGCCGCCGTTTTTATAATTACCGTGATTCAAATCATTCAAGTGAAATGTTCTTGAAAAATTATTTCCCGTAGGCAGGCTTATAGCAACGAAAAATATTTTCGTTCTTAAATGATCTTATATTGATCAATTCAAGTCCTCAATTGCAAACTCATTAAACTCTTTATCAACATTATGCCAGCTTAAATCGTGGTTTGGACCTTCGAAAAATCCATCGAGTGTAATCAAGTTGAATACAATTAACTTTGCCATTACTAATTCTTTTTTCTAAATGGAATAAATTGTTTTATTAAATCGTCTCGCAAATAAATTCCGCCCCAAACAAATACCGCAAAATATACCGGGAACAATGTATTGCTGAAGAACGGACCAAATGTACGCAGATTAGCTTCTACAGCGCCGCCAAGATAACCAGTGAGCAATACCGCCGCAAATATTGAAGTCCTCGGAATTACATAAAGAATTGTAAGCACCAGAAGAGTGGCGCCTATTGCCGGGATATATTGCGTCGGATACCCAAACTTAGCTGATGCCTGCATTACATACGGAGCCTGCAGAATTTTTGTAATACTGTCGAAAAGTAAAAATAGAACAGCAAAGCCGCTCATAATTCTTCCAATCCAAATTTTTACGCCGGTTCTTTGCGCACTTATTTCTCCCGCGTTGATTGCTTGTGCATCGGTTTTCATAATTGTATCCTCATATTTTTTTGTCTATCAATGATGACATCTTTAGGAAAAGATGTCATCATTATTTTTCATTTTGTTTATTTTTCTTTCGGATAAGTATAGTTAACCATCCACTGGATGCCGAACTTATCTGTCAGCATTCCGAAATAATCGCCCCAAAAAGTATCAGCTAAAGGCATTGTTACTTTTCCGCCTTTCGAAAGTCCGTTAAAATATTTTGCCGCTTCTTCTTTTGAATCGGTAGTTATGCTGATATGAAAATTTGTACCGGGAGTAACTTTGTGTCCCATTGATTCGAGTGCGTCGGTAGCCATCAGTGTATTGTTTTTACCGATGGGCAGCGAAACGTGCATCAGCTTTTCTTTTTCATTCGGCTTCAGCTTACCGCCTTCCGGTGTGTCACTAAAGCGCGTTAAGCCGACAAGCTCGCCGCCGAAAACCGATTTATAAAAATTAAATGCTTCCTCGGCGTTTCCGGGAAAGTTCAAATAAGGATTGATTGCTTTCATTTTATGATTCCTTTCATTTAGTATTAATTATTTTTTACCGGTTCATATTGGTTCATTACTATTCCGCATTCGAAGCTTACACTATTAACAAGCTTCAAGTTGAAGTTTTTATTTATCTCTTTGAATATCGATATGCCTTTTCCAATCGCCGCAGGGTTGATGAAAAGATGATACTCATCTATCAAATTATTTTTTACTAAGGATGAAACGAAAGTTGCGCCGCCGTAAACAATAATTCCTTTGCCAGGCTGCTGCTTTATGTTATTTACTTCTTCGATTAAATTTCCTTTTGCTAATTTTGTATTGATCCAAGTACTCTTCTCCAGAGTTTTGGTAAAAACAAACTTCGGCTTATCGACCATCTTCCTCGCAAATGGATATTCGGGGCTTTCCGGCTTTACACTCGTCCAGTATGACATAAATCCTTCCGTCATTTTTCTTCCGAGAAGAATTGTATCGACAGAATCAGTCAGCTCATTTACGTAATTCATAATCTTATTGTCCCAGTTCATATTCATCCAATCCTGTTCTCCGTTTGGTCCACAGACAAATCCGTCAACCGTCATTTGAACTTGAAGTTTCAATTTCCTTTTTCCTTGTGCGGACATTTTATTTTTCCTTTCAACTAACATGATTCCAAAAAATTATACTTCTTCGTATGCTTTAATTAAATCGTCGCTTTCAATCTTTATCATCTTCATCATTTCCTGCATAACGCGGGCTGCTTTTTTCTTATCCGGATCGCTCATCAACTTCATCAATAATGTTGGAACGACCTGCCAAGTTACGCCGAACTTATCCGTAAGCCAACCGCACTGCATTGGATTTCCGCCATCAAGCAGCTTGTCCCAAAGTTCGTCTACTTCTTTTTGCGTGTCGCAGTTAATGAATAATGAAGTTGCCGGAGTAAATTTAAATGGGCTGCTGTCCATCGCCATAAACTCTTGACCGTTTAAAGAAAAAACTGCGTGTTGAACTTTTCCCATCGGACCGTTTTCATTCACACCAAACCGGCTAAGTTTTTTTATCTCGGATGATTTATTTCCAAGCAATGAAAATAATGAAGTGTAATAATTCATCGCTTCTTCAGCCTTATTATCAAACCATAAGAAAGAATAAATTTTTGGCGCATCTCCGGATAAATTAATCTGCCACGAAATTCCGTACTTGTCGTCCAGCCAGGCAAATCTTTCGCTGAAGGGATATTTGTCCAGAGGCATTCTTATTTCACCGCCGTCGGAAAATTTCTTAAACAGTTTATTAACTTCGTCTTCAGTTTTACAAGAGACGAAGAATGAAAATGAAGGATTAAATGTAAAGTCTTTTACCGGTCCGCCGTTTAATGCGATGAATTCTTCGCCGAGAAGTTTAAAATTAACCGTCATTACTTTGCCTTTAAGATGCGGCATTGCGTCGCCGTATCTGCTTGTTGCTACAATATCTGTTTCTTTTCCTTTTCTAGAAGCTTCGAACGCAGAAGCGAAAGAAGAAACATAAAAGTTGACCGCTTCTTCCGCACCATCATCAAACCACAAAAAAGGATTTATATTTTTCATTTGAGTGTCCTTCCTACAAATATTTTATTTCGATTATCCGCGTTAGTGAATTGCTGGTGCAAATTTACTTCCGCAATCTGCAAAGCGAAAGGTTTGAGTACGACAAATTAGATGGCTGTTTGCGCCATTAAGATTTCTAAAGGCTATCTATATTTAATTCTTTCTTCGTACTTTTCTTTTAAACATTAAATTGTCTTAAATGATGATCGGTATGTTTATATGCTAATTTACCAATCTGATCTTTATCCATCTTACCAAAAAAAGGATGTATTATTGTGTAGTCATCAGTTTGTGCGAATTCGTTTATTTGTTCAATCCACTTTTGCTTGCTCAATTCCAAATTACCGGTACGATCTTTTATAATCAAGACCGGCAATGTAGGCATGTTTTGAGGCACTGGCTTTTCGTCCTTTAGAAGTTTTCTTAAAGCTAGTTTCCCGAAAAGAATTCCGAGTAATGTTTGTTTGGAAGGTACTCTTCCCAGCGACAACTCATTCCATAAAATACAATGCCTTACCATTTGGTCGACATTCATCTTTCCCCATTTAGGTTTAGAATCTTCTCTTAACAAATTAATTCTTTTGATCACTCCGGTTCTGATTTCTTCGTTTAAAACAGACTTCATCATTGACATTTCATTGCTCTTTGGTTTTTAAATAATTTTGCCGCTGCACAAATAATTTTAATGTCTTCATTCAGAAAATATTTTTCCATTTTTATATCCGTACTTTTTTGTGTCCGTATTGTTGAGTTTCTTATGCAAACTTACTTTCGAGTCTCTTTAATCAAAAGGTGCGATTACGACAGTTCCGGTGGTCGATTGCGGCATATCTAATTTTAATTAAAGTATCTATTTCAAAATGCAGATACAACGCCGGAATTTATCCTCATCCGATGAGATTTCACAAACAACGATTTTAAAATGAAAGAATTATATTAGTATTCTATAAGAATTAAAATGAATGCCAATGTCACTTTCAGAAATATCGGCTAAACATATAATTGAACAAATGGAGAAAAGTATAAATGCAGAAGCGCACTGAAAAAATTTCCGTTCTTTCCTTTGAGACGAAAAAAGAATTCCGTGTATGGCTTGAAAAGAATTCCGATACCTCGACCGGAATTTGGTTAAAGTTTCATAAAAAGGATTCCGGCATATCTTCAATTACTCATGACGAAGCACTGGATGAAGCGATTTGCTTCGGCTGGATTGATGGTCAGTTAAAAAAGTATGACGATAAATCATGGCTGCAAAAGTTTACGCCGAGAAGAGCAAAGAGCATTTGGTCTAAAAAGAACGCGGAACGAGCGGAAAAATTAATTAAACTTGGAATGATGCATCCATCCGGCTTGAAAGAAATTAAATTAGCCAAAGAAGACGGTAGATGGGAGAAGGCTTATGACTCGCCTGCCGACATGAAAATCCCGGATGACTTTCTTAAAAAAATTTCCAAACAGAAAAAAGCTTTTAAGTTTTTTGAGACTCTTAACCGCGCTAACCTTTATGCAATTGCCTGGCGTTTGCAGACTGCGAAAAAACCGGAGACAAGAGAAAAGCGGATAACGCAGATAATCGAGATGCTTTCTAAAGGTGAAAAGTTTCACTGAAGACGACACTTAACCAACTATCAATCACATTATGTCTTTGAATATAAGAAGTTATTTATTACATTATTGCTAAGAATTTTATTCTCAACAAATTATTTAAGGCAGTTGCAAAATGGATTTGAAAAAGTCATATATTGTCGATGAAGAAGGTAAGCCAAATGCGGTTATTGTTGATTATGCAGATTTTGCAAAAATCGAAAAGCTATTACTCGATTTCGGTCTAGCTAAAGCCATGGAAGAAATCGAAAATGAAGATGAAGTAGATATTGATGAAGCAAAGAAAATTATGGACAACCTAAATAAATAAAAGACTAATGCTCATAACTTTTAAGAAAACTTTTTTCAAAGATTTTCAAAAACTTCCTGATGAAATTAAGACAAAAGTAAATCAATTAGTCTTACAAATAATTCCTAACACTGCCAATCTTCAAAAATTAAATAATATTAAAAAAATTACCGGCTTCGAAAGCTTTTATCGTATCCGGATTGGAAATTATAGGCTTGGTTTAAAGTATGAATATGACAAAATCACGATTTATAGAGTACTCCATCGTAAGGATATATATAAATATTTTCCTTAATAGATTCCGACGCAAGTAATATCTAGCGGGTATGAAGAAATATATTGCCTTCCTTCGCGGCATAAATGTCGGCGGAAACAAAAAAGTTCCAATGGCGGAACTTAAAAAAGTTCTTGAAAAAATTGGTCTCAAGAATGTAAAAACTTTATTGGCATCCGGTAATGTTGTATTTGAAGCGGACTCAGATAAGATTGATGAATTACAATCATTGATTTCTTCCGCAATTGAGAAAGCATTTAAGTTTCCCGTTCCGGTATTGCTTAGATCATTTACCGACATCCAAAAAATAATTGCTCTTGATCCTTTTAAGAATATTACAGTAACACCGCAAACGAGGTTGTATGTTACTTTCCTTACTAAAAAAGTTCAAGATAAAGCTTCGTCAAATTTTGTTTCGAAGGATAAATCATTTAAGATCCATTCCAAAACAAAATCGGAAGTATTTTCGGTTCTCGATCTCTCAATAACAGGCACGCCGGAAGCAATGAGCGCGCTTGAAAAAGAATTTGGTAAGGAAGTAACAACTCGAAACTGGAATACTATTTTAAAATTAGCAGCTCTTTAACGACTGCGAATTGTGCATTGAAACACATTCGAATAAGCACGTCAACTACTTTCAAAATTCTGTCAAAAATTTTTTTTAACTTTTTGGTGCGGATAATCCATTAACAAAAAGAATTTTTACATTTCAAAATAACGCAGTGAATTTTATGAAACACGTATCGATACTAATACCAAAGGGTCACACTAGCTTAGTTAATATCGAAGGCACTCATCAAATATTTGGCGAGGTAAACAAAATTCTCTCCGAAATGGGACGCGATCCGATTTTTAACGTTAAGCTTGTTGGACTTTCAAGATCTACAACGCAAACTTCCGGCTTGTTCACAGTTAACCCCGATGAACTTATTAAAGATGTAAAGAAAACGGATTTGATTTTTATTCCGGCATTGCATGACGACCAAGTTAAAGCCCGCGAGATGAACAAAGAATTTATTCCGTGGATCATCAATCAATATAAAAACGGCGCCGAGATCGCTAGCTTCTGCATCGGCTCGTTCTTTCTTGCTTCTACCGGTTTGCTTAAAGGAAAGCAGTGCACAACACACTGGATTTTTGCAAATCAATTTAGAAACATGTTCCCCGATGTTATTCTCCTCGACGATAAAATTATGACCGCACAAGACGGCATCTACACTAGCGGCGGCGCATATTCTTATTTGAATCTTCTTCTTTACTTGATCGAAAAATACGCCGGAAGAGACGTTGCTCTTATAATTTCAAAAGCATTTATGATTGATATTGATAAAGACAGCCAGTCTCAATTCATCATCTTCAAAGGGCAGAAAGAACACGATGACATTGAGGTAATTAAAGCGCAAGAATATATCGAGAAAAATTTTAATGAAAAAATAACCATCGATCAACTGGCTGATATGCTGGCATTAAGCCGCAGAAGTCTTGAGCGAAGATTTAAAAAAGCGACTTGCAATACTATTACGGAATATATTCACCGCGTAAAGATTGAAGCCGCAAAAATGAGCCTTGAATCGAGCCGGAACAACATAAACGAAGTTATGTACAAAGTCGGCTACGCAGACCCGAAAGCTTTTCGGATTACATTCAAAAGGATAACCGGCTTGTCTCCTCTGCAGTACAGGAACAAATACAACCGCGAATTTATTATCTGATCTTGCTCAATCATTCTTTTACTCATAACCCGTTTCTTCCGATAATGATTAAGATTAAGAAAAAGAATAATAAGAAAAAAAGAATTTTATTTAATAAATAGGGAACAAAATGGTTTTTATTACATCTAATTATTTCAGATATTTATAACGCTTTTTAATTTTATTTCCTATCGGAGTTTGTACAAAATTTCCTGTACGGTAAACAAAATCCATTTTAGCGGAAATTATTTATAATTAAATTTGGTTCGAAGACTAATATAAATTTTAAATGACACAACAAACGAGAAATCTTATGAAGAAAATCTTCGTCTTAATTCTACTAGTTATAGCAGCAAATATTTTTTTAGCGAGGACACTGAAGTTTAAAAATTCAGCGGTTGATCCGAAGGATACTTCTTCTACGGTCCAGCCGAGAAAATATATGTCCACTGAAGATGAATTGATTGCCACTATTCTTCAAAGATACCACTACAGAAAATTTAAGCTTGATGATTCTCTTTCAAATATAATAATGAATCGTTATTTGAAGTCATTGGATAATAACAAAATGTACTTTTATGCTTCGGACATAGCAGACTTCGACAAGTACCGTTACCAGCTTGATAATGATATTCAGGACGGTGACCTTCACCCCGCCTTCAAAATTTTTAATGTATTTAAAGAAAGATTAAATAATAGAATTGACTATTCCGAGCAGCTATTAAAAAAAGGATTTGATTTTAATAAGAAAGAAGATTTTCGAATTGACAGAACCGATGCACCATGGATAAAAGATACTACGGAAATGAATGATCTATGGAGAAAAAAGGTTAAGAACGATGCATTAAATCTTATGCTCGCCGGAAAGAAATGGGGCGATATTGATACCCTTCTTACCAAGCGTTATGAAAACCTTCGCCGTGCATTAATGCAGTATTCCAGTGAAGATGTCTTTCAGCTTTTTGAAAATTCCTTTACAGAATCTTTGGATCCTCATACCAATTACATGTCGCCTAGCACTTCGGAAAATTTTAAAATTGATATGGCAAGGTCGCTCGAAGGTATTGGCGCTCAGCTTCAAACCGAAGATGAATATACTAAAGTAGCAGAGGTTATCCCCGGCGGACCTGCCTTTAAGAGCAAACAAATTCACCAGAACGATAAAATCATCGGCGTTGCTCAGGGAAAAACAGGTGCGATGGTAGACGTTATAGGATGGCGGATAACTGATGTTGTTCAATTGATACGAGGACCTAAAGGAAGCATAGTAAGACTTCAAATTATCCCGGCTTCCGAAGGAGTTAATGGTCAGCCTAAAGAAGTTACTTTAGTTAGAGATAAAATTACCCTCGAAGAGCAATCTGCAAAGGATAAGATTATAAATATTAAAGAAAATGGAAAAGAATATAAGCTCGGTGTTATTACAATACCTGCCTTCTATAGTGATTTTGAAGCTGAACAGCGCGGTGATAAAAATTATAAAAGCACCACGCGAGATGTTCAAAAACTTCTTGACGGATTAAAGAAACAAAATGTACAGGGAATAATAATCGATTTGCGAAACAACGGCGGCGGAGCTCTTGAAGAGGCTATCAAATTAACAGGACTGTTTATCAAGGACGGTCCGGTAGTTCAAATTAAAAGCTCTGATGGAAGCATTAGAGTTGAGGATGATCCGGATTCAGCAATTGATTACAGCGGTCCGTTAGCAATTCTTGTTAATCGACTTAGTGCATCAGCTTCCGAAATTTTTTCTGCTGCTATTAAAGATTACGGTCGCGGATTAATTATAGGTCAACAGACTTACGGCAAAGGTACGGTTCAAAATTTAATTGATCTAAACCGATTGATGCCCAACTCGTCGCATAAGCTTGGTCAAGTTAAGTTGACCATTGCAAAGTTCTACCGGATTAATGGCGAAAGTACGCAGCATCTCGGCGTAACTCCTGATATAAAGCTGCCGTCTGTAATTGATCCAAAAGTTTACGGCGAAAGTGTTGAGACTAGCTCGCTTCCATGGGATCAAATCAATACAACGGCTTATACTCCGTTTGGCAGCCTTAAAAAGTACATTCCGGAATTGATAAAAATGCATGACGAAAGAATTGCAAATAAGGATCCCGAATGGAATAGATATGTTGATCAAGTAAAAGAATTTAAGGAGGAACAAGACCAGAAGACCGTTTCTCTTAATCTTGCTGAAAGAAAAAAAGAGAAAGATGAACTTGAGCAGAAAGAGTTCGAACAGGAAAATGAACGAAGAAAAGAGATGGGCTTAAAGCTGCTTAAGAAGGGTGAAGTTCCGCCCGCTGAAGAATCAAAAGAAGATCCGGAACTTGATGAAGCCGGACATATTCTTGCTGACTATATATCTCTGATAAGTTAAAGAATAACTTGGAATAAATATCCGGTATTTCTTTTTTGAAAAATAAATTTATTGAAATGATAATTTAATCGGTAATGTAATCCAGCAGCTTTCTTTTTGCTACGGGAAAAATTGTTTCTTGAAACGGAAAGTCTAATTCGGTATTGCAGAGATATGCTGCTATGTTGGGTCTATCCCGGTACTTTTTTACAAGATCAATTTTGACAAACTCAGATACAGTAGAAAAATTTAGCTGAGGATAAGTCTGGATAAACCTTGTCTTTAGTGAATGAAACGGCATATCACCGGAAGAATACGTTGAACATTCATACCGGTGAACTTGAAGTATGGAGTGAACATTATCGGGAACAAGTATATATCCTTCGTTTTTGAGAATAGGTCTAATCCCGACTTCCTCAATCGTCATATTTTCATCAACAAAATTATATATCATATAAGCTTCATCAATCAAGCTTTTGATCACCGGGATCGCCCACTCAATCAAATCCTTAAAATATTCTTTTTGTTCTTTAGCTTGATCAATTACTTCAACGAAGACATTTTTTTCTTTGTGAGAATTTTTAATCCCTTTCGGCAATGGAAGTCCTACACCGCCCTTTCTTTCCAAAATTTCTTCTAATTGTGAAGAAAGATATACCAATTCCGACAGAGCCGGATAAAGCCGGTTTTTATTAAACTCTGCACGATATTCCTTCAACCCTGCAAGAATTTTGTACTGGTTTAATTCTATGTCAGTCTCTTTTGCAGTGAAAGATTCAATAGTTAGACATTTCATATTATCTCTGCCTTCAATACTTCATAAATAACAAATATTATACCATTTTGAAGGTTTTCTTTTTTTTTGGAAAATCATCAAATGTTATGGTAGGCAATTGAACGAAATGAGACCACTTATATCAAATTGGGAACTTTTCATTCAACTATCTTTTTTAAGCTGGTTGACCCTGTTAATTCCATTTAAGGCTGCAACTCTGTATGCTTCTGCCATTGTCGGGTAATTAAACGTGGTATTTATAAAGTACATTAAAGAATTTCCTCCCCCTTTCTGCGACATAATGGCTTGACCAATATGTATAATTTCTGCGGCACCATGCCCAAAACAATGTACGCCTAATACTTCAAGCGTTTCCCGGTGGAAAAGTATTTTTAACATTCCGGTAGTTCTGCCGGTTATTTGGGCGCGCGCAAGATGTTTGAAAAATGAATGACCGACTTCGTAAGGAATTTTTTGCTTTGTAAGCTGCTCTTCGGTATAACCCACTGAACTGATCTCAGGTATAGTATAAATCCCGGTTGGAATAAACTCTACAAGCTGATGATCGCATTTACCAAATACAATATGAGTGGCGGCAAACCTTCCCTGATCGTATGAGGCGCTTGCTAAATTTGGAAATCCAATTATATCTCCGGCGGCATAGATATGCGGTTGAGCCGTCTGGTTATTTTCATTGACTACAATCGAACCTTGGGCATTGGTCTTAATACCGAGATTTTCTAATCCCATTTCATCCGAGTTGCCGGTTCTTCCCTGGCACCATAAAAGATAATCCGTCCGGATTTCTTTATTTGATTTTAAGGATACAGTAACTCCTGCGTCATCTGCAGTAACCTTTTTGTATTCTTCGCTATGCCTTAGCAAAACGCCGTTCTCACGCAGATGATATCCTACCGCGTCAATTATTTCATCATCAAGAAAAGCAAGAAGTTTATCACGTGTATTTATAAGATTAACTTTAATCTTTAGCCCTCTAAATATCGATGCATATTCGCATCCTATTACTCCTGCGCCGTAAATTGTAATTGTACGCGGATTATCTTTAAGATTAAGGATTGTATCGCTGTCTAAAATTCTTGGATGATTAAAATCCACATCTTCAGGATGATACGGGCGCGAGCCGGTGGCAATTACAAAATAATCTGCCGAATATGTTTCCTCGGCATTATTAGAAAGTTTTACTTGAATTGTGTGAGCATCAATGAATTTTGCTCTGCCGTCAATTATATCTACCTGATTTCTTTCATAAAAACTTTTTCTAAGATTGAACTGCTCTTGAATAACTACTTCTGCTTTTTTAAGCAGCGACTGGAAATTTGCTTCCTCAAGACGGTTGTTTTCATACAGTATTTGACTTGCATGGCGTAAGGCTTTACTTGGTATTGTACTTCGATGAGTACAACTTCCTCCAACCATGGAAAAATAGTCGCACATTGCAACATGCTTGCCTTCTTTGGTGCATTTCATTGCGGCACCTTCACCACCGGGTCCGCTGCCGATTACAATTACATCATAATGATTTTTCAAAATAAACTACACTAACTTGTTATTGGATATCCTAATTTAAACAAAACTTCGGATAATTATCCTTAACCAACTCACTTAACTTTAAAGATAAAATAATAATTGAAAGAACCGTTTCAAAAATTATTTCATCGATTGATACTCCATTTTATGGAAGTCGAAAATGTTCGGCTTTTTCATTAGGGATTTCCAAATTCTGTTTCCCAATAGCAATCAAGATTGAATTGACTTTTTTCAGATCCGTATCCTTTATGCTTTTCCAATTCTGTTCTGCTTGCAGCAGCTTTTTATCCAAAATATTATAAGCTTGTTTCATCGGCTGGGTCGGCTCTCTATCAGCACTCATAACCGTTGATTCAAGTCCGGCAATTCTTATTCCACCTAAAGATTTTTTTAACTTCTCAATTTTATGATTTAGAATATCAATTGAAGAGAGTAAATCTTCATTAGAATAATTTTTCTTTAAACTTACCAGCTTCTTAGTTAAAGAGTCAAGAGCATTGCTTAATTGAAATTGATCCGACGCTGAATTCCATATTTCCAGCGCTAAGTTAATCTGATCCGTTAACTGCTGTGGCGGCACTTTAACTCTTGGATCCATTACTACTTTTAAAGGCTGTGAATACGTTTTTCCATCGGCAATTAATTCAACACGATAATTTCCCGGCAAAACAAACGGACCTTGCGGTTCTTCAACAGTTCCTTTGCCGGTAACAGCTTGTCCGTAGCCGTATGATGCAGAAGGAACCAGCGGATAATGAAGGTCCCAAACAAATCGATTCAATCCTAAATGTTTAGTCAACGGCTTGAAAACCGGAAGCCACGAAGTATCGAAATATGGCTGCTCTTTTGGCGGTTCGTACTTTTCGTTACTTGAATATTTTCTAATAAGAGTTCCTTTATCATCAAAAATCTTCAGAACAACCGAACCGTCAATTTCATTTTTTATATAATAATCTATTATTGCGCCTGAAGGAGGATTATCACCGTGAGGCGTTTCAGGCGGTAACGGAGTATCATGGCTTTCCGTTCTTCTAATCCGAACAGCATCTTCAGGCTTAAACAAGAATACATTCGAACTGATACTTTTATTATTTATTTGTCTAAGCGGAGTTAAGTCATCCAGCACCCAGAATGATCTGCCATGAGTCGCAGCAACAAGATCATTTTCATGTACATCAAGATCTCTGATAGAAACTTCCGGCAGATTAAGCTGAAGCGGCTGCCAATTTACTCCATCATTAAATGAAAAGTAAACTCCGGTTTCCGTTCCGGCATAAAGTAATCCTTTTGAAAAAGGATCCTCACGAACTACCCTTACAAAAGAACCATTGGGAATTCCATTGTTAATTCTCTTCCAATGTGCACCAAAATCATTTGTCTTGTATATGTAAGGTGAAAGATCATCCAGTCTATGCCGAATAACAGCAGCGTAAGCGGTACCAGCATCAAATGGTGATGCTTCAATAATACTAATCTTACTCCACGGCTTTAATCCTTTAGGTGTAACATTCTGCCAGTGTTTTCCGTTATCCTTTGAAATCTGAATAAAGCCGTCATCGGTGCCAGCCCAAATAATTCCCGGATGAACTTTTGAAAATGCAAATGAATAAATTACTCCCATTCCTTTTGCCGCGGCATTTTCTACCGTTAAAGGCGAATTAGAAATATTCCCAGTCTTTTCCGCACCGGTTAAATCCGGGCTGACCACACTCCAGCTTAATCCACCATTATTTGACTTCAATAAAACTTGAGCACCAAAGTATAAAGAAGGCGGATTGCTGTAATCAAAACCAATCGGTGAAGTCCATGTAAATCTATATTTTTGTTTTGAGATCGGCTCACCGAAAGAAGAAAGAAGCCATGGAGTAATATTTTGAGTTTGTCCAGTTGTTTTTATAAATCTAAACAATCCGCCGTAAGTATCTCCTCCGTAAACAATATTTGGATTTTTAGGATCAGGGGCAATGTAACCGCTTTCTCCGGCATTTACCGGATACCAATCTCTAAAAGTAATAATGCCGTAATCGCTTCTGCTGGTAATTGAAACTGTTCCTGCATCCTGCTGCGCACCGTAAATTCTATAAGGGAATTGGTTATCTGTTGTAACGTGATAAAATTGTGCAGTAGGTTGATTATACCAACTGCTCCAGGTTTTCCCGTTATCTAAACTAATTACAGTGCCCTGGTCGCTTGCAACAATTAAATGATGATCGTTGGTTGGATCTATCCAGATATAATGGTAATCATCTCCTCCCGGCTGTCCTTTAATTGCAAAAAAAGTTTTGCCTCCATCCGTTGATTTGAACACAGAGCGGTTTGGCGCATAAATTATTTTTGGATTTTGGGGATCGATAAATATTCTTCCAAAGTACCACATGCGAGTAGTTATTTGTACGTTATCGCTCATTAACTGCCAGCTATTTCCTCCATTGCTTGAATAATATAATCCCGATCCTTTATGTAATGCTTGAATAAGTGCATATACTTTTTGACCGTTCGATCCTTCGACAACTGAAATTCCGATTCTTCCGAATGAATCATCCGGCAATCCTTTATAGCTTACTTCCGACCAGGTGCTTCCTTCATCAGTAGATTTGTAAAGACCGCTGCCCGATCCTTCTTCGGGAGGATATTGGCTCCACGGTGTGCGCTGAGCTTGCCAAAGAGATGCATAAACAACTTTGATATCTTTAGTATCCCATGCTAAATCAATTGCACCGGTGGAATCGTTTTTAATTAATACCTGCTTCCATGTTTTACCTCCATTGGTAGTTTTAAAAACTCCTCTTTCATAGCTTGGCGCATACGCCGAGCCTAATGCTGCAGCCAGTACAATTTGAGGATTATCCGGATCAATAAGTATCTTTCCGATATGGCGTGAATTATCTAAACCAATATGTTTCCAGCTTTCTCCTCCGTCGGTTGATTTATAAATACCATTGCCATAAGTAATATCCGATCGCATGTCAGCTTCCCCTGTTCCGGCATAAATAACATTAGGATTAGATTGTGAAATTGCCAGTGCGCCTATTGATGGATTAACCTGTCCATCTGAAATTGGTTTCCATGTCAATCCGGCATTTGTAGTTTTCCAAACACCGCCATCTACGGCACCAAAATAAAATGTGGTTGAGCTGCCGGATATTCCTGAAGCAGCAAGAGCTCTGCCGCCTCTAAAAGGACCAACTAACCTCCAGCGCATTCCATTTAAGCTGCTGTCAGAAATAAATGAAGATTCGTTTTGATCAGCATGAAAAGTTTGGGCTGCAATATTGGTCAATGAGAAAAAAGAAAAGATAAGGAAAAGACAAAATGATAAAAGTGAAGATCGTATAATTCGGTAATCCATAATGGCTCACTTAATTTCTTTTTGGATAAATGAGATATTTATTTCAAGATCGAAAATAAAGAATTAAATGGTTTACTCCCAAGAATCTAAATCACTCATCAAACGAAATTAGCAAAAGAAAGTTAATAAGCGTTTAAGATTGGAAAATTAGTCTCAAAAAAAATCCCCGCACAGAAATTTCCGGGCGGGGCTTTTGGAACTAGGGAGAACGAAGATCTATTTAGTCAAAATCATTTTTCTAACAATATTAACATCGCTTCCTAAGAGACGGTAGAAATATATTCCGCTCGAAAGCTTACTCCCATCGAATGTTATCGAATGTTGACCGGCTGACATTTCAGTATCAAACAATTGGGCAACTCTTTGACCGATGACATTATAAATTGTCAAAGATAACCGCTCTTGTTTCGGTACCGCAAACTGAATTATTGTTGAAGGATTAAAAGGATTAGGATAATTCTGTGAAAGAGAAAATTCTTTCGGGACAGTATTTCCCATACCGTCATTTCCAGTAACATCCGTACTTAAAAAGGCAATATCCTGAACTTCGAAATCATAATTTGTCAAACCTGGATTATCATTATTATTGATTACAAAACCAACATCTTCAATTTGTTTCGGATTTACTGTCCCTTGGCTTCCGTCAAGAAGCTTAAACTGATTAAAGTTAACTGTATATAGCTTGCTTTCATTTGTCAGATTAACCTTGTACATGAAGTAATTATAATTCTGAGTGCTTGAAAGATTTAGAATAACTTCAATAGTACCGGCACCGTGAGCAGTAAATTGTATACCGCCGAAATTACTTAAATCGTATGGAGAGGTTTCTGCATTAAGCGAGCGGACTACTGTCGCCCAATCATTTAATTGACCCGAAACCGAAACACCGCCGGATAATACAAGCGAACCTTGAGGGAAACTTGACTGCAATTCCTGTGGATAGCCGCCGGTATTAAAAGTATTTACAGTACTATTCGGACCTGTTATATATGTGTATGCCCCGCCGCTGACATATACTTCATCATTAAAGCCCTGGGGCTGGCTCATATAAATATTTGCATTGGAAATTATACCGCTCGAAAGAGTTACATCATTTACTCCCGGCTGTAATGAATAACTAGTATTGTTAGTCGTTACCTGGTTATCTCCTTGAGAAACTCTATAAGAGAGATAAAGATTCACCTGCTGTACTGTTTGATTGTTATTACTAATCGTCAGATGAATATTTCCATCATGTGAATAGTATGCAGAATTTATAAAAACATCCGGCAAGTTCTGGTTTGTATTCAAATAAGTAATATTATTTATCGATTTAAATTTTGAAATTATATTTTGTACAAGCTGCGCTGCCGATTGGTATGAATCCGACCAAACCTGGAAGTTATAAACGCTTGATGCATTTGCCGGAGATTGATACTCTTCGTATGTCCATTTATTTTGAATTTGATATCCGGAAGAAGTTTCATAAACACTAAAAGAGATCGCGTAATCTGATATTTTATCAGAAGGCATTTCAAGCTTTGCAGCGTAAAATTGATAACCGTTTATACTTATCAATTTGATTTCATCCACAGAATATCCGGCTAACCGGTCGCATACGGCTTTCAAATGATCATAAATATACGGAGCGGTAGTAACGGTAGAAAAAATACCGCCGACCCGCATATCTCCTTGTGAAGTTTTAAGATTATAATTTACGGCATACGCCGAAACAGCATTTGATATTCCTAAAATATCAAATGGAGTATTTTGAACCGGCTTTGAATTAAAAGGTCCTATTGCCGGAATGAAATTCGACAAATTATAAGCTGAAGCCAAACTTTTAACTCCGCTGTTTTTCAACATCGGTGTAGTCATTCCATAATGGATTTTTAGAATTCTATTGAGAAGCTGTTCCGCCATATCGCCGCGTGATTCAACACCGCTTCCGCCGCTATTACTGGTAGTATCAGCCAGATCAAGATCAGAAGCATAAACAGAATAGAATTTTGATTGCGAGTCATTTCCAATTAGAAAGGCAGTATTATAAAATCCGGATTTATTACCGGCAACCATTGTTGTAATTTCTACTTCCCCGCTGTCTCCGGCATTCAACGTTCCAATATTAAACTGGAAAATATTACTGCCTTGGAATGTTTCATTTCCTTTTGTACTTGAAACAAAACTCATTCCTGAAGGCAGTGTATCAACAACAACGCCATTGTAAAGAATTCCATTGCCGGAATTCCCAAAATTTATTTTATAAGTAGTTGTCTGTCCGGAATCCGGAGCCATATCAGTATTATCGTTATTTGTAATCCAAAGATTCGGTTCGTCGGTTTTAGGAGCCAGCGACATGCCGGCATCTATTGTTAAAAGGTTTTCTCCTTGAGACAAATAAAAACTTTCCGTTATACCGTTTGAAGGATTTGCATCGGAATCTAAAGTAGTGTCGCTTCCATTATGCTGAACAACAAAAACATATCCGGTTGGAAGAACAAATTGAACTTTATAAGTTCCTGAATTTAAATCATTAAAAATATAATGACCTGTTGTATCTGTTAAAGTTGTTTTGATAACAGAATCATCGCTGGCAAGCAATTTTACAGTAATATTCGGGATCCCCGGATCACCACGTTGTATCCCGTCATTCGGATCGGAATCAAGCCAAACAAAATCGCCAACAGAACCGGTGCCTGGGGGATTACTATTCTTATAAATTAAACCCGCATTTAAGTATAAATAATTTTGTCCGGATGTTAGCGTAACACATTCCGTTTGTCCGGTAGAATCAGTTATTTGAGCCGCATGAGAATTAATAGTTGAGTCGCTGCCTGCATTCTGTGAAGTAAATTTATAAACTTTGTTTCCGTCAGCTAATTCAAATGAAACATAATAACTCCCAGGAGCGAGGCTGTCAAATTTATATTCGCCGACTGAATCCGTTAAAGACCATTTTAACCATGTACCGCTGCAGTTAAATAGATTGACAGTAACCCACTGCACACCTTTTTCATTGTTATTTAGTAAGCCGTCATTGTTTTCATCAAACCAAACTTTCCCCGAAACCGAAGCAGGCAAAGTTGTGGAAGCCGGTGCATTAACTTTTCCATTAGTATACGATACGTTTAATACAGTAACTCCGGTATCTGCGATTTCACAACTTGAATTTACAAAATCAAGATTGCTGTTTCCGTGCAGGTAATTAAAATTTAAATTAAGCAGTATTCCATTTCCTATATTCAATGGATTAACATCATACCAGCTAATTAAGATTTGTCCGTTTACCGCATTTGGAGGAAGAAAGGTTCCATGGCTGGGTTGATTAGAAGCGCCGGTAAATGTCAAAACATTCGGATCATAATTTATAACTAGGCTTACAGCCCCAACGCCGGTAAAGTTAGAAACTCTCACAGGTATTGATACCGAAGTAGTGTTTTGAGGTAATGTAGTATCAGGAATGCTAATAGTTATTTGAGCTTTAGTATAATTAAAGCCAAGCATTAGTAATATAAAAAACAATAATTTTTTTTTCATTTGAACCCTCTCCAAGAAATCTCAGACCATTAGGACAACTAATATGCCATCCAAAGGTTTCAAATTTCCTTGTATTCAAATGATTTAGGATGTCTTTTAGGTTATCATTGTTTCAACATAAGAAACCGAATAATCTTTGTACTTTTTTAAGAAAATTATTGGAGCAGTCTTTAATGTGAAAAAACCTGAATTATAAATGATAATTAAGTACGATATTTCATGCAGCTTTAATTCTCAATCTCAAATTTTTCTTTTAACTCGAAGATGTTCCCCGAAACAAAATTGAAGTTGTTAAATACACTCCAAACTAATTCCCCAATTTCTTCCGGTTTAATCCATTTTGAATAATCTCCCTTTGTCATCCATTCTCTATTCAAGGGAGTATCGATGATATAAGGAGCGATTGCATTAGCAGAAAGATTAATTTCTCTGCCTTCTAATGCGAGAGTTTTAACAAGATGAATGAGTGCACTTTTAGAAGCCCCGTATGCGCCTTTGCCGGCTTCTTCATGCAAGCCAGTAAATGCAGATGTAAAGCAAATGGTACCGCCGCCGGATTCCTTAACTAAATTTGAAAAATGTTTTGCGATTAAAAAATTTGTCTGAAGGTTTATTTCGAACATTTTGTTCCAGTCTTCTAAAGATGTCTCCCAAATCTTCTTACCTCCAAAAAATCCGCCGATGGTACTGAAGAGATAAAAAATCTTTTCTTTATCAGGCTTCAAATCTTTAAAAGCCGCTTTTGCATTTTCTTCAATTGAAAGATCTTTAGTGATAACATTCTCGATATTCCTGCCTGATATTTTATTCTGTTCATCGATATGAGAGCCGAAGAGATAAATTCTATCAAACGGCTTTGCCGATAAAATTTTTGAAACACCGGTACCCAAGGCACCGTAAGCTCCAAAAATCAGAAGCTCTTTCTTCATTCGATATTCCTTTCAGATTATAATTCCAGCCTGGTTACAACACCGTGAAGTTTGTTATATGGAAGTTCGTAAAATCTTACGAATGACGGTGTAATCTTCTTCATAAAAGCATAAATTTTCAGCATAATATTTTTAGTCGCAATGTCATCTACGCCGTAGAAAATAACTTTTTCATCTATGCCGTGCTCTTTAAGAATTTTAGTAATGTCGTAAACTTCGAGATAGCCTGCAGAAATTTGAATGCCTGATAATCCGTCTGCAATATTATCTACCTCACTTATTTCGATACCATATGGGTTTTCTGTTGTTTTAATCGAAACTAAAATATTCTTCTGGTAAACGATATTTCCTCTTACAATGCAGTGTACCATGTACGGCGGGATTTCATTTAAATTTTGTGTAAAGAATAACGCTGTTCCCTTTATTATCCCACCTTCATGATAAATCTGGTTATAGCTTTCTAAAAATATATCTATTGGTAATGGTCTGAAAGACTTATGCATTGCCTTTCCGCCTCTTGACCAGAGTTGAATGATGAAGAATGGAATAGCCGCAATTATAATAGACCAGAAACCGCCATGAGGAATTTTATTGAACACTGCTGTAAGGAACATTAAGTCGGTAATAAAAACCAAGAAGGCAAATAACATTTTAGTTCGGTACTTTTTAATTTTAAAAATCCAAATCATAAACGAAGCGCTTATGGTCATTGTAGCAGTTACAGCAAAACCGTAAGCCGCAGCAAGATTGTCGGACTTTTGGAAAAGAAGAATCATAAATAAGACGGCAATCATTAAAACCCAGTTAACACTTCCGATATATATCTGGGATTTCAAATGGCTCGAAGTGTATTTAATCCTCATCAAAGGAAATACTCGCGTGGTAATGCCCTGGTAAACCAAAGACATCACCGCACTAATCATAGCTTGAGACGCGATAATTGTAGCCAGCACGGTTAATATTAATAACGGCACATAAAGTAAAGTGGAGAAATCCTTAAACATTGAAAGTAAAACCGAGCCATCAGCATGATGCTTCATCAGATAAGCACCCTGCCCCAAATAATTTATTACCAGAGCAAATAGGACAAAGTACCATGCATGCTTTATAGGCTTGCTGCCTAAGTGCCCCATGTCTGCATAAAGAGCTTCACCGCCGGTTGCACACAGTATAACTTCACTTAAAATAAATATCCCCGTAATACCGTTATGAAGCATAAAATTTATAGCATAGTACGGGCTAATAGCTTCAACAACATTTATGTTTCCTAAAACGTAATATAAGCCTATGATAAATAAGCTAACAAACCAAATAAACATTATCGGACCAAAGGCAAATGAAACTTTGTCGCTTCCTTTATTTTGGAACATGAATAAGATAATTGTTATTGCACAGGTAATAATTATTATTGCCGTTGTTGAAATATGCCCCATGCCGGGAATTAACTTTAATCCTTCAACTGCCGATAGAATGCTTATAGCCGGTGTAATTACTCCGTCTCCCATCAAGAGCGACACACCAAGAAATCCCAGGAAGGTTGCAAATGCGGCTCTTCTGCCCGTCTTTACGCTGCTTGCCAGAATCTCTTTTAGAACAATAATCCCGCCTTCGCCTTTAATACTTAAGCTCATTGCAAGCCAGGCATATTCAACGGTAACGAGTATAATCAGAGTCCAAAAAATTAAAGAAAGTACTCCCATAAGATTTTCAAATGTTGGCGCTGTTAAGGTAAGAATAACCGCAACAGTATAGATAGGGCTTGTCCCGATGTCCCCAAATACCAACCCCATTGCCTGAACTATTTCTTTGAAAGAAGATAATCTTTTAATTTTGTCCATCTATATTTTTATTCCACTTTGCCTCGTAAAAATAATTTCAAAAGTAAGGTTAAAAATCTTCTTATCAAAGAAATCCAGCAAAAAGAATAATAAATACTTCGGTTAGTCAAAGTATTCCCATTTATAAATCGAGATTGTCAATTTTTTTTTCTATCTTTTGACAGTTATTTCCAGCAGAGTTTTACTTCAACAATAGGCAAAAATGTTATGATGAAGAATAAAAAATTTGTAATAATTGATGCAATGGCTTTAACGTACAAAGCATATTTTGCATTCATCAACCGACCTCTGGTTACAACCAAAGGCGAGCCTACATCCGCTGTTTACGGCTTTATGAACCAGCTTCTGAAAATTCTTGAAGAGCATAAGCCGGATTATATTGCCGTCGCTTTCGATTCTAAAGAGAAGACTTTCCGTCATGAAAAATTTAAGGATTACAAATCTTCACGCGCAGCAATGCCGGATGATATGATTCCGCAGATAGACAGAATAAAGCAAATAATTGAAGCGCTGAAAATACCGATTTACATTCTTCCAAAATATGAAGCAGATGATTTGATTGGAACAGCCGTTAGAGAAGCTGAAGAAAAGGGACTGGAATCATTCGTCTTTACACCGGACAAAGATTTCAATCAGCTTGTAAGCGATAAAGTAAGAATTGTTAAACCCGGTAAATCTACGGATGAGATTATAATCTTTGATGTTAAGAAAGTAAAAGATGAATTCGGGTTCGAGCCTAAGCAGATGATTGATTATCTCGCACTTATTGGCGATAGTTCCGATGATATTCCCGGAGTTGCTGGCATTGGTCCGAAGACTGCAATACCGCTGATACAAGAGTTCGGTTCAGTAGAAAATATTTATAAGAATATCGATAAAGTTTCTAAAGAAGGAACAAAGAAAAAGCTTCTTGAAGGAAAAGACAGCGCAGTTATTTCTAAAGAGCTTGCTACAATTGATACTAGAGTTCCTTTTGAAATGGACTTCGAATCTGCAAAATTAGAAAAGCCGGACTTTGATACGCTGCGTACAATCTTTGTTGAACTCGAGTTTAAAAATCTTTACAGCCGCCTGCTAAATATTTACAACGGCTCTTCCGTGCAGGAACCCGAAGTTGAAGAATCTTTTGCCGGCGACGCGGCTGTGTTTGATAAAGATAAAGTGAAATACGAAATGATAACCGATGCTAAGAAAGCCAAACAGCTTGTCGAGAAGCTAAATAAGCAGCCGCTCTTTGTCTTCGATACAGAGACCGACAGCCTCGATTATTTCACTTTGAATTTAGTCGGCGCTTCGTTTGCCGTAAAGCCAAAGGAAGCTTACTTTGTTGCAGTAAATCCTTTTGAAAAGAATGAAGGATTGTTTGCCAAAGAAATTGGTGAGCGGCTAAGTCTAACAGAATTTGTAAAAATATTTAAACCGGTATTTGAGAATAAAAAGATTAAGAAAGTCTGCCAGAACGGTAAGTTTGATATTGCGGTGCTGAGAAGCCAGGGTATCCGAGTTGAAAATTTTTACTTTGATACTATGCTTGCAAGCTACATCATCGACCCCGACCAGAAGCACGGCATGGATGAGCTTTCACAAAAATATCTTAACTACAAGCCGATTCCCCTTTCGGATTTAATCGGAGTAAAGAAAGACCCTTCGAAAATATTCGATGTTGATTTAACTGCGTTATCAAATTATGCCGACGAGGATGCGGATGTTACTTACCGGCTCTACGAAATTCTTGATGAAGAATTGAAAAAGAATAAATTAACAAAGGTCGCTTACGATGTTGAGTTTCCTCTGGCTCCGGTTCTTGAGAATATGGAAAGAGAAGGTGTAAGAGTTGATAAGGAATCACTTAAATCTCTCAGCAAGGATTTGCAGATTCTAATTGATAATTATACAAAAGAAATTTACAAAGCTGCCGGCGAAGAGTTCAATATAAACTCACCGCTTCAGCTTCAGAAAATTTTATTTGATAAACTTAAGCTTGCTACCGGCAGGAAGACCAAAACCGGCTTTTCTACCGATGCACGCGCACTTGAAGGACTAAGAGGCGAGCATGAAATTATCGGCTTGATTTTGGATTTCCGGCAGGTCTCAAAATTAAAATCTACTTATGCAGATTCTCTTCCAAACTTAATTCATCCGAAGACGGGAAGGATACACACCAACTTTAATCAGACTGTTGCTTCTACCGGAAGACTTTCAAGCATTGACCCTAACTTGCAAAATATTCCTATCCGCACCGAGCTTGGAAAAGAAATTAGAAAAGCATTCGTACCGAGAGATAAAGATTATATTTTGCTAAGCGCCGATTACAGCCAGATTGAGCTTCGCATCCTTGCAAGCATAACGGGAGACGAAGGATTGACGAAGGCATTCAAGAGCGGCGAAGACATTCACCGCAGCACCGCAGCCTTGGTCTTTATGGTTAAGCCGGAAGACGTTACGCCGGATATGCGCCGTAAAGCCAAGGAAGTTAATTTCGGAATTCTTTACGGCATCGGTCCGTTTGGTTTGAAGACAAGATTAGGTGTAACTCAGGCTCACGCAAAAGAAATTATTGAAACGTACTTCAACACTTTTAAGCGCGTAAAAAATTATATGGATGATTGCGTTCTAAAAGCAAGAGAGAAAGGCTTTGCGGAAACCTTGCTTGGCAGAAGAAGATTCTTAAGAAACATCAACAGCAATAACCGCGTTGTCCGTCAGTTTGAAGAGCGCGTCGCCATCAACATGCCTATTCAGGGCTCCGCCGCCGATATGATAAAGATTGCGATGATAAACATTCATAAAGAATTAGAGAAGAGAAAAACAAAATCAAAGATGGTTCTGCAGGTTCACGATGAGCTTTTGTTTGACATCCACAAGGATGAAATTGACGAACTGAAACCGGTAATCAAAAAGCTGATGGAAAATACTATACCGATGAATGTACCGATTGTTGCGGAAATCGGAGTTGGAGATAACTGGTTAGATGCGCACTAAGGAACTTCATTTCCAAACATTCAAGAACTCAACCCAGTTTTCCATTTCTTCAGCAGATTTTGTCGCTGCAAGTTTTAATATCCGGCGCATCGTTTCTCCAACTGTATAATGCTGCTGAGAGGCAAGAATAATTCCGGAATGATACTTCCCTTCTAAAATATACTTTTTATGAAGACTATAGAAGTCACCTCGATTAAAACTGAAAAGTACTCGTCTTGCCTTAGTAGAATAAATTAAATGTTCTTCATCTGATTTTTCTGTCATATTAACTTCTCTTGCAGTTACTATATCCAGACCGCGGGCTCTTAACGCTCTTATCAGTGAATGCTCCATTGAATCTTCATCAAAATATAACTTGATAATCATCCGCTTGCAGCTTTAGAGCGATGATAATGTTCTTTTTCCGCTTTATCTCCCTCTTCTTTTTCCTTTAAAATAGCATCAAAAACGTCTGAGTTTTTACGCATTGAAGTTTCGTTGTCGGTAAATTCTCCTTTTCCTGTTTTGGCAAAGTAAAATCCCTGAATAGCTTCAATGTGTTCGTTTGTAGGAATTTGTCCATCGTGAAATTCGGGATAAAGTGCTTTGTATTTTTCGATGAAGAGGTTTTTGATAATCGGGTCTTCACTTACATAATTTGCTACCTTGTCGATGAATATTAAAGAAAGACATTTGATTCCTTGTGACTGTAATTTTTGCTTCTTGGTAAAATGACGGATAA
>JAJYSI010000225.1 GCA_021793635.1 Bacteroidota bacterium | reverse complement strand
GTACTGTCTTGCTGCCTCTGAAATAAGCTTAAGTTCAAATTGAAGGGATAACCAAACAACCAAGGCTCAAGATATTTTAACTGTAAGTCCTGCGATGAACGATTATATTGTTGCCAGTGAATTGCTACGGCTCTACCGGTACCAAAAAGATTCCGAAGGCTAACATCTACAAGTCCTGTTAAATATCCGCTTTGATTAGAGACAGTAGAAGGAATGTAACCGATAATGCCGTCAAAATTATTTGTTACCTTCTCTTTTACTTCAATTCTAAGAATACCCTCGTTTTTTGAGTCCACAAAATATTTAGGATTACCGACAGGCTCAAAAAAGGCAAGCCGGTTTAAACGGCTGGGTAAATCATCAATGACTTTTTGAGAATATACTTCTCCGGGCTTTAGTCGAAGTTCTCTTTGAATAACGTTAGATTGAGTTTTATTATTACCCGCTATTTCAATTTTATCAATCCTGCAAAGACGTTCCTTATTTACATTTATATGAATATCGGCAAAATAATCTTTCTTTGCCGGATCAGTATAAAAATAAAATGAAGAGATAATAATTTTCGCAAACGGATAGCCGTTGTTCTGAAAATAATTTAGCGCAGATAAAATGTTTTCTTCAAGGTTTGACTTGCTATAAATATGATTTTCAAGGAAATCGAATGAGGAGAAAATATTATTATCGGAAGCAGTGTCTAAACCGGTAAAGAATATTTTCTTTAAGTAAGTCGGCTCGCCTTCATCAATTTTAATAATCAATTTTACGTGCTGCGAATCGGGCGATAACTCAATTTTTGAGCCTTGAAATTCAGCATGGAAATAACCTTCAGCGCCAAAATGCAATGCGAGTCGGGTTTTTATTGAATCCAGGTATCCTGGAAATATTTTTGTTCCTGTACTAACCTGGCTCCATCGCAAAACATTATCCTGCGAAAAAACATGGATTCCAATTACTTGAATAGATTCAACTGTTTGAGGATAAGTAAAAGAAAAGGTAAAGAGAAATAACAGGGTGAAACTAATTAGGCGAAACATCTACGATTTTCATTTTTTTGCCGATTGGTTGAACAATTACTTGAGATTTCAGCGCATCAACCTCTTCAATTGAAACGGAACAAACTTCAAATCGGTTCGCATTGAGAGAGCCAAGTGATACAGCAGTTTGCAGAGTATCTTCAAATCTTAGATCGTGAGTCATGCCGTAGATTAAACCGGCAACAAAAGCATCGCCACTCCCTGTTGGATCTACCGGATTTGTAGGCGGCGGAAGAACCTTGAAATGAAAATCAAAATTTGAAGTAACGATTTCGTTGCCTCCGTCAGTTAGATAAACCTGTTTAATTTGGTTCTTGTATAAAGTTTTCAATAAATCGACTTTCTCTTTTTCATTCTTTAAGACTACATCAAGAGATTTCTCCATCTCAGAGATATTATTATGAATGATCGTCGGCTGAGATTCTAAACAAGCATTAAAATGTTTGCCGTAAGTATCTAATATGGAAATTTTATCATACCGGTTTGCAATTTCAATTCCGAATGGAAAGACTGAATCGGCTTCATCACATGGAGAACTTCCGGCAAAAACTACTATTTCACAATTCTGAATCATCTTATCCATTTTTGATTTAAATTCTTCAACTTCAAGCGAAGTAATTTTGGAATTTGAACTGAAAAATGTTGAGATACCACTGGATGTTTCGTCTATAATTATAGCGGCATCGCGTGTGTTGCTTTCGGTTCTTATCGAAGTAATTTTAATGTCCTCTTTTATTAAAATCTCCTTAAGCTGTTTACCGTTTGCGCCACCTAAAAATGTTAAAGCTATATTTTCAACATTTAGATGATTCAACTGACGGCTAACGTTTATACCTTTTCCACCGGCTTTAATCTCTAAAATCCCGTTGCGGTTTTCTTGATTATAGTTAATCCGGCTAAATTTATAACGGCGTTCTAAAAGCGGGTTTAATGTTACTGTTAAGACCATAAAAAAAATATTTGAGGTGAATGGGAATTTTCAATTATCATACTGTCAAACCTTGAAATATTATCTTCTAAAACGGTAGAGATCACCTGTTAGCGGTGTAATTAATCTGTAATCACCGAAGCCGGTGCGATCGAGAAATATAAGGCTTATATTCAAATTATAATATTGCCATACTTCATACGGTTTTGCATCAATATCAAAAGGATGCCTATCAACATTATCCGGAGGTCCTAGAAGAATAAAAACCATTCCTCTGTCCGATTTCCAACCTGCAAAATATTGTGAAAAGTGAGCGTCTGCATATGCCACTCGCCTATAATACTCATTGAAAATAGGATTTTCTTCGATATTTGGTTCGGGGAATTCTGTATTCCAAAAAGCTTTATAACGATTTAATTTTTCTTCTTTAGTTTTACCTTCCTTTATGTAATTAATTTGCGAAGTTGATGCAATATAGATGAGTTGTTCAATTGCCTTATCAAGATCAACCACATTTGTGGGAAGCCCTACCCAGCGTGAAAAGAAAGGTCTTTGAATAGAAACAAGTTTCTTATCCTCGCTATTTTTAACTACTACCCTTAGATTGTACAATCCTAAGCTGAAACTACTATCCTTCAAGGTGTAGAAAATTTGAGTTTTACCTGAATCAACAAACTGATTTTGATTTTCTTGAAAGATAGTCTTAAGGTTTTTATTAAGAACTTCATAACTTATGTTTAGTTTTTGTGCCGAAATTGAATAAAGTTCATAGAAAACCGGCAAACCATTTTTCAATGAAGCAACGTTGCCGGAAACATTTGGAATAATTTTATTTTTGTTTTGTTCTTCTGTCCTTTTTTCAAGAATCATAATATCACTGATTGAAATAGGCGTAGCCAACAGGTTTCTAACATTGAAAAATATTTCGAGCGGATATTCTGATTTAGATTCTTTATCGTCAACAGCGGTGCGAATAAAATACTTTCCGGGCGTAAGGTAAAACGATTTTAAGTTTAAGCTATAATTATTTTTAGAAATGGTTTGATTGAATTCATTGACAAAAAGCTTGTCCGTCCATGTTTTTTCTTCAATCAATTGATTTTTGTCTTTATCAAACACAGATACGGATACCGAGAAGCCGCCTGTAAATCCCGAATCATTCTTAACAAATTGAACAGTGGAGTATGGGACTTCTATAAAAACATCGACACGCGTAGAATTTTGTTTCCCGGATGAAAAGTTCAACAGGTCTTCATAAAATTTCGGGCTGCTATTAAAGGCGTTTTGCTCTGTGGCATTTTCAATTTGCGCTTTTGTAAAATTGAACCCGAGTATGAGCAATAAAAATATAAAAAATATCTTCATTTTTTATCCTCCTACTTTTTAGAAAATTTTCCAAAAAGATCATACTCATTATAATCAAAAACCTCAACGGTATAAAATCTACCTAAAATAATTTCCTCGTCATTTAACGGAATTAATATTTCCCCGTCAACTTCAGGAGCATCACGATAAGTGCGACCGACATAATATTCGCCTTCCCTTGTTTCAACCAAGACTTTCAATTTCTTTCCTACAAACGATTTATTTTTTTCAAGAGAAATTTCTTTTTGTATTTCCATCAATTTATCTTTTCTTCTTTGCTTTTCCTTTTCCGGAATTTGATCTCCGAGAATAAAGCTTGAAGTGTTTTCTTCAACTGAAAATGGAAAAACTCCAAAACGGTCGAATTTCATTTCCTTTACAAATTCGCAAAGTTCTTCAAAATCCTTTTCCGTCTCATTAGGATACCCCACGATAAATGTAGTCCTGATTGTAATATCCGGGACTCTTTCACGAAGCTTAGTAAGAAGCTCCCGCGTTATTTTGCTCGTTACGCCTCTTCGCATTGATTTTAAAACATTATCTGAAATATGCTGAAGAGGTAAATCGACATATTTGCAAATTTTTGGATTAGAGGCAATCTCGTCAATAACATCATTAGGGAAATGAGAAGGGTAGGCATACATTAATCTCACCCATTCAATGCCTTCGACGGCTGTTAACTGTTTAAGAAGCGAAGCCAGGGATCGTTTGCCATAAATATCTTTTCCATAGTCGGTAGTATCTTGCGCAATAATTACAATTTCTTTAGCGTCATTTTTTGACAAGAACTCTGCTTCTTTCAAAAGATCATCTATAGGCTTTGATTTATGTTTTCCACGCATTAAGGGAATTGCACAGAATGAGCAAGGATGGTCGCATCCTTCAGAAATTTTTAGATATGCTGTGTGGGACGGCGTAGTCAATAACCTCTCCCCGAGCAAATTGTACTTTAACTCACCGCCTAATTCTTTTAAGATCGCTTCATAATTTTCCGTACCAAAGTAAGCATCTACTTCAGGGATTTCTTTTACCAATTCATTTTTATAACGTTCCGATAGGCAGCCGGCTACAATAACTTTGTTAACTTTTCCTTCAAGCTTTAATGCCACTGCACTTAAAATAGTATCAATCGACTCCTTTTTTGCAGCTTCAATAAAGCCGCAAGTGTTTATGATAATAGTTTCAGCGTTGTTAGGATCTTCGGTCAATTTAAAATTATTAGCGCGAATCTGGTTTAATAATCTTTCGGAGTCCACGGTATTTTTTGAGCAGCCGAGAGTAATTATATTTATTTTTTCTTTATTCTTCATCGAAGCAAAATTTTATTTCCCAAAATATTTTAAGACCAAAAAGATAACCGGTGCTGCAAAAAGAAGTGAATCAAACCGGTCAAAAAGTCCACCGTGACCCGGAATTAGGCTGGAGGAATCTTTCACCCCTGCATCCCGTTTAAAGAGGGACTCTACCAAGTCTCCAAGCTGCCCGATTGTCCCGATAATAATTCCGAAGATAATAGCTTCTGATAATGGTACAAAATTCAGGAAGATTTCGTGTGCTGTTATCATTGATAGTATAGCAAATATAAAACCAAAAATTGCACCTTCCCAACTTTTTTTAGGACTAACCCGGGGAAAAAGCTTATGCTTTCCAAATGCGGTGCCACCGTAAAAGGCTGCAGAATCGCAAATCCATATTGTTACAAGAATGGAAATTATTAAATAACCGCCGTCAGAATATCTCACCTCTCCGGAATAAAATTCTCTTATTCCGATGATTGCCGAAGAAAATAAACCGATATAAAATATTCCTAGAAGTGTTGCCCCAATATTTATAATTGCCGAACCGTTGTTGCGAAAAAGTTCAACCAAAGAAATCAAGAAAACAATTACCAGAAAAAGAGATTGGTAGCTAATAAAAAACTGATATTGATTAAGTAATAGAGCAAATATTATCAGTTCGCCAAGCCATATATTGACGTGGGCGTTTTTATTTAATACAAAAGAGTAAAATTCATAATATGCTAATAACGCTATGGCAAGTACGAACAAAAAGAAGAATAAGTTTCCAAAATAGCAGGCGGCTAGGATTATTGGAATTGCGGCAATGGCAACCAATACTCTTTGTGTTGTGTTACTAAAAGCCATTACGGTTCTTAGTCCTGATCATCCGGACGATTTTTAAGTTGCTCTATAAAATTTAATGCAGCCTGGACATCCTTTTTAGGAACAAGAAGTTTTACTACCGAAAGATCACCTGGTGCAGGGAAACTTCTATCTGCTTGAGAAAGAATCGCTGAATGAATTCCCGCTCCTTCAAGATTATCCTTCATCATTTCGGCTTCATATTCAAGATCAGAAGTAAACACTACTTCCCAATTTTGCTCGGTCCATTCTTCGGGTTTGACAAAGGATTTCTCGTCAACCAAATTTATCCCGCAATCCGGACAAATTGTTATTCCTTCAACATATTCATAACTGCAATTTGGGCATACTGGCATAAGACCTCCTAAGCGTTTTTTACTTTTGCATAATACTTATTTATCAAATACATTACAACACCGAAAAGAAAAATTAAGGCAAAAAGAATTAATAACGAAGAATTCAAATCAAAATTTTTGTCAACTGAACTACTTAAAGA
>JAJYSI010000224.1:5699-6013 GCA_021793635.1 Bacteroidota bacterium | reverse complement strand
TTAGCAACAAAATCTTTTGGCTCTGCCGGCTTTACTGATAATTTTACCTGGCTTGGCTCCAGCGATGGTCTTATAAGATTTCAAAATAACGGCGGCGGAATGTGGGCTGGAAATTGGAAAATTTATTCTGCATCTGCTGCATTAGTTTCATCAAACGATACGTATGCATATCCTAATCCATTTAATCCTTTATTTAATGTTATAAAAATTAAATACAATACTAACGGAATGGTTGTACCGGTAACAATAAGAATTTTTGATTTTGGAATGCACTTGGTTAGAACTGTTATTCAAAATGCACAAAGAGGCGGTAA
>JAJYSI010000224.1:0-5689 GCA_021793635.1 Bacteroidota bacterium | reverse complement strand
ATATACACAGCATAGATCCTGAAGGCGGTGTAATAGATAACTGGGACGGCAGAAACGAGAGCGGCAGCATTGTTCCAAACGGAGTTTATTTTTACCGTGTCGATGCAGGCGGAATGAAGCCGGCTTTTGGAAAGATTTTGGTTGTACATTAATAAGGCAAGACACCAAATATCAGCCGGACTTTAGGAGTCCTGTTAATAAATTTCACCTTATAAAAAAACTCTCATTAAAAATTTTGCTTTGAAGTGTTGACAAAGGTTATATTATTTATTAAATAGAAGCCGTTCATTTGAACTCTTGTTTTAAAGGGCAAACGGGAGTCCAGTTACTAATAAAAAATTTCCTACATATTCTAACTTCAGCGCAGGAATTTTCTATTTTGTTATGGAAATAGGCGCCTTTACTAAAAGGCAATTTAAACATAAACCAAACAAGGAGCTATCAAATGGCTATTCCTAATAAAGTGAGCTCAGTTATTACACCAGAGCAAGCTGGTATAACACAGGCGGATATTAACAAGATCGACTCTGAATATCCGTTTCTAATTTCATTAACATCGGATGCAAGGCAGGCACTGCCAAAGCCCGGTTCTAGAAGCCTGGACTTTATAAAAAAATGTAATCTGCTTGCAAAACAAAAACCCGATTTCCTTCCCCGCAGCTTCAAAATTGAAGAGATGGATAAGGATATAAATACATACGAAATTCTTACCCAAATCAATCAGCCGCTTTCGGCATTGGCACTTAAATTTAATGATACAACAACTGAAGTTTACGCGGAAGCTTACATTGCAGCCCTAAAAATCTATAATTCAGCTCAGGATGCCGGTGAAGATCTTGCCGGATTTGAGGATGTGATTGATGAACTAGCGTTGCGTTTTGCTCGAAAATCGACCACTAAAACAGTAACAGAACCAGCAAAATGACAATTTGACGCACTTATGCCAAAACGAACCTATCCTAAAGGTTCATCTTCCTACCCTCCGGATAGGTCAATGAACCTTTTTTGTTCTTATGCCTACCTTTAAGGATGATTGACGGACATTTAGGGATGGACGATGAACCTTAAAAACGGAAGCGTGAACCTTTAATGTCCATCCATGAACCCGCCGGATAGGAGCTTGAACCTTACGGAGCCATCGTTCCGGTTTCAAGGTTCAAGGTTGAACATTTAAGGATGATTTGTGAACCCTAAAAACGGAAGTAT
Organism: Bacteroidota bacterium; assembly: GCA_021793635.1. The sequence continues at coordinate 4,483 of JAJYSI010000224.1, read as the reverse complement.
GAACCCTGAAGAGCCTTCATTCCGCTTTTAAGGTTCATGCTCGAACAAATTGTATTCGTCAATTAACCTTTCCGGTTATCTCGATACTTCTCCGGTCGCTGAGTGATTCTGAGTCTTCGAGGAATAGTATCGAAGCGACCGGAGAAACTCGATAACCTTGCATTGCAAGTAAGAGTAAACTGGTTGAGCAATCTCGGGGATAAATATCAGAGATACCTTATCCTGTGAACCGGGATTCGGAATAACAGATAAAAAAATTATATCATCACTTAAAGAATGAAGGCAACACCCTATTTAATAATTCGAAATGGTATAAATGCTCTAATCAAAAAATAATTACTGCATATTTTCAGTTCAGATTATTTACTCTTTTACTCACTATAAAAGAAAACATTTTTCACTTTGCATATTATGGAAGTTATATCATCTTCCTGATTCAATGTATTCGAATGAATCTTTGTTCGGTTATAAATTTGTTCAATAATTTGTTTTGAACTTGAGTAACGGTGCTTTTTAACAACTTCCAGAACTTCATTAGTTCCCAATTCAATTTCATTATTGTCTTTTGCTTCCAATATTCCATCTGTAAGAAACACTAAAATATTATATAGATTTAATTTTATCTTTTCGCTGGTGGAATATTTGTAATCACCCATAACGCCAAGAGGTATCCCGTTACTCTCCATAACATTTTCAATCTCTCCGCAGCCATTCAGCAGATAAATAGGAATATGTCCGGCACTTGAGTAATCAAATAAATAATTATTTGGATCAAGCCTGCCGAATGCTAAAGTTACAAAATGATTTTCATCTAAATCCAAGCATAGTTCTTTGTTTATTAAAGTAAGTATCTTACCTGGATCGTGCTCAAACTTAGTTATTATTCTTAGCAAGGCGCGGGTTTCAGCCATCATTAAAGCTGCGCTAATACCATGTCCGCAAACATCTGCGATAACAATGCCTAGGGTTCCGTCTTCCATTAAAATAAAATCGAAATAATCTCCTCCGGTTTTAACAGCAAAGTAAGTAGAGCCGGCTAAATCAAATCCGGGGACAGTTATATCCGATTTTAAAAGCCGCTGCTGTAATTCATGCGCAATTTGCAGTTGGAATTCCTGTTCCTGCTGCTTTTTTAATTCTGTTATATCTCTTAGAACGCATACAAAATTTGTAATCTTCCCATCCTCATCTTTCATTGGTGTTATAGTTTGGTTACTGATATAATTTTCACCGTCCTTTTTCTTATTTATTATTATACCCTTATATGATTTTCCATTTATAATTTCTTCCCACAATTTTTTATAAAACTCTCTATCATGCTGACCTGATTTAAGAACACGCGGCGTTTGTCCGACAACTTCATCCCTCTTGTATCCTGTTGTAATTTCAAATGCCGGATTTACATATTCAATCATTCCATTAGTATTTGTTATTACAACGGAATCGGCAGTCTGCTCAATTGCATTATTAAGCATTTTCAATTTTCCCATTGCTTTGTTATGCTCGGTAATATCCTCTGCATGTACTAATATTAAATCAGGTTCAATAAATACATAATTAAAAATCAGTTCTTTTACTTCGCGTGTTGATAAAAATTTATATGGTCTTTCTCTTGTAATATTTTTCTTCTCATTAAAACATATTAGAAAATCGGAATAAATATTATCCAGATGAATCGAATGCTTGTACATCTCATGGATATTCATACCTATAAATTTTTGAATGTTGTTTTTGGAAAATTGCTCGGCAGATTTATTAAAATCGATAAAAATAAAATCATCACCTTTATGTTGCCATACGTATGACGGAATCGGAAATCCCTTAAACAGCAGCTTAAATCTTTCGCTGTTTTTATTAAGTTCTGTTTCCAGCGTTTTTTTTTCAGTAATATCATGAAGGATTGCAACTCCGCCGTTTATATTTCCCTTATTATCTTTTAAAGGGTATGAAGATACCGATATGTAAGTACCCTTAGACTGCATTTCGCTTTTTATAAAAATAATTTCCTCAATAACTTCAGCACCTTTTAAGGATAAAGCCAAAGGTAATTCTTCTGAAGGATATAAGTTAAAGCTGCCCGGTTTATAGCATCCATAAGTATCGGACCATTCTGAGGAAGATATTTTTTTCGCTCCAATCCCCAATATCTTGTTAGCTGCCGAATTAAAGTAAGTAAACCTCCCATCTTTATTAGCAACAATTACGCCTTCCGTCAAGCTGTTCAGTATTGAAGTAAGAACTTTATTTTCTTTCGAAAGTATGTGCTCTGAATTTTGACGATACCGGATATTTAATAAAGAGTCGAAAATATTAGTAATCTTTACCATATAATTTCTCTTTAAAATTAATTTATGAATTAATATTACTTATCTTAAAAATATTTTGGACTGAACCAATCAGCTTATGAGGGAGTTTTTGTTTTAAAAATTTTCCAACAAAATAGAATGGGAGAAAGGAAATAATTTTTTCGAATGCAGACCTTATTATTTCGGGGTGAACATAAATAGATTTTAATTTTAATACAAGTCCTTTTTAAATAGTGTCTGTTTTTTTATGATAAAGTTTATTAGTTAGAATTCATAATTGATATGATAAATGATATAGTATATTTTGTGGATAGATTGAGCATTAAATACATGCCCGGCAAATTGTCTTGAATAATTACTTAATGAATTTACTTTTGCGTGGATAAAATTTATTTAGGTGAAAGAAATGTCTGGAAATAAAATTGTGCTTGTAATAGGCGCTACCGGCAAGCAGGGCGGCGCTTTTGTTCAAGCATTATTAAAAAAGAATTATATGATAAAAGCATTTTGCCGAAGCGCTTCTTCTGAAAAGGTTAAGAAGCTTAAAGAAAAGAATGTGGAAATAATTGAAGGAAATTTTTACAATGCTAAATCAATTGTTAATGCTGCAAGATATACCGATGCAGTTTTCTTTATGACTACATTTACTGATGGTCCGGACAAAGAAGTAGAGCAAGGCATAAAAATAGCCGATTCCCTAAAGGAAGCTGACGTAGAGCATATTGTTTTTAGCTCTGTTGCAAGTGCCGATAATAATACAGGCATTCCGCATTTTGAAAGCAAGTATATAGTTGAAAAGCATATTGCTTCTTTAGGTGTGCCTTATACAATTATTGCACCTGTTGCTTTTATGGAGAACTTACTTTCTCCATGGAGTTTGCCTAATTTAAAAAATGGAAAGATCTCAAATGCCTTACCGCCGGATAAAAAAATTCATCAGATTGCGGTGGAAGATATCGGATCTTTTGCAGCAGAAATAATATCACTGGGTCCGGAAGCATATTATAAAAGATTTGAGATTGCCGGTGATTCAATATCCTGGCTTAATGCCGCAGATACTCTTTCGAGAATAACGGGAAAACAGATTCACTATGAAAGTTTCCCGGTAGAAGCTTTAAAAACCAGAGGCGAAGAAATGTACTTGATGATGAAGTGGCAAAATAAACTCGGTTATAATGTTGATATAAAGAGCCTGAAGGAGGAGTTCCCGCAAGTCGAATGGCATACTTTCGAGAATTGGGCAAGAAAGCAGGATTGGAAGAACCTGCTGAAATAAGTGACTTATATGGTGGTTGTTGTTTCCGGTTGTTTCGATACGTTCCTCATTTCATTCGGAACTACTCAACAACCTTTCCAGGAAATCAAGATGGCTGAGCAACCCTGAAGGTTTTGAATCGTATGTTAGGTGATTGAGCCTCCCGACTTATCGGGAGTATCTAAATCACCGGAAATATAACAACCTATATATCCAATGTTAAAATCTAAAGCTTACAGCTTCGCTCTTCTTAAAAGAAGAGAATTCGATACAACACTGACCGAACTGAAAGCCATCGCTGCCGCTGCATAGATCGGGTTCAACAATCCGAATGCAGCTAAAGGAATTCCAACTATGTTATAGATAAAAGCCCAGAATAAATTCTGTTTTATTTTCAATAATGTTTTGCTTGAAAGTTTTATTGCTTTTACAACATCGGTAAGGTCGCCTTTAATTAATGTTATGTCGGAAGCTTCAATAGCAACATCTGTTCCTGTGCCGATAGCAATTCCTACATCTGCTTGAGCAAGAGCCGGAGAATCGTTTATCCCGTCTCCAACCATGGCAACAATTTTTCCTTCTTGTTGAAGAGCCTTAATATGAAAAGCTTTATCTTGAGGAAGAACTCCGGCAATCACTTTGTCTATGCCCGCCTGCTTTGCAATTGCCTTTGCTGTTCTTTCATTATCGCCGGTAATCATAACAATCTCAATGTCCAGCTTTTTTAGCTTTTCAACCGCATTTACTGAAGTCGGTTTTATAGCATCGGCAATTGCAATGATTCCTGTAAGCTCACCGTTAATGGAAATGAAAACAGTTGTCTTGCCTTCATTCGAAAGATTGACGGATGTACTATTAGAGTTATCCAAATTAACCGAATACTCATTCATCATAGAAATATTGCCGATTGCAAGTGCGCAGC
>JAJYSI010000223.1 GCA_021793635.1 Bacteroidota bacterium | reverse complement strand
TACCATCTGTTTTACCTTTTTCTTGCCTGGTCTCTGCTGTCAAGGAGGATTTGCTCTTTAAGCTTTTCAGCATACTGCCTGCTCTGTTCAACAATTTTCTTGGACTCTTCTTCGGCTTTTGCAAGACTGGATTGGTTTTGCACCAATACATTTTGGGCTTCTTCTTTTGCCTTTTCGGCTTTTTCCAAAGATTCCCGAATAGCATTTTCACGTTGGTCAAGCGCAGTTAAGATGGGCTTCCATGCAAACTTCTTTAAAATAATAAGAAGTATAATGAAAGTTATAACCGTCCAGAAAACAACGCCGGGATCAACATCAATAATGCTTCCGCCGCCTTCAGCCGCAAGTATAAAAACCGATAAAAATAAACCGGTAATCATAAAATCAATTCCTAATTAGAATTTAAGATTGGCAGGTTATCCCTGCTTAAAAAATCGTATAAATTATGCGCCTTTGAATGCCAATAAAATACAGATAACTAATCCGAAGAATGCAATACCTTCGATAAGTGCGGCAGCAATGATCATCGCTGTTCTGATAGGTGCAATTGCTTCCGGCTGTCTGCCCATTGCTTCCATAGCTTGACCGGCAAGTTTACCGATTCCAAGACCGGCGCCAATTACTACTAAACCAGCACCTAACCCGGCGCTTAACCATCCTAAATCCATATATTTCTCCTTAAGTATTTTTTATTATTTTTTTTGAAAATTAATGTTCAATATGTTTAGCCATTCCGATAAAGAGTGCCGTCAGCATAGTGAACACATAAGCTTGTATTAACGCAACTAAAATTTCCAGCATCTCAATAAACAAAGTAAAGCCTACTGAAACCGGAGCTACATAAATTGTGTGCATTATAAAAATCAAACCGAGCAGAGAGAAAATTACAATATGCCCGGCAACCATGTTTGCAAAAAGACGAATGCACAATGCAAATGGTTTGGTAAATAGTCCAATCAACTCAATCACCGCCATAATCGGGATTATCATTACAGGCATACCGGAAGGAACAAGGCTCTTAAGATATTTCATTACGCCGTGCTGCTTCATTCCGGTGTATTGGATAACTATAAAAGAAATTATTGCCAGAGACGCCGTCACCGCAACATTCCCGGTTACTACTACTAGATTTGGCAGGGGAATTAAGCCGAACATGTTACAAAACAAAATAAAGAAAAAAAGCGTAAGCATGTAAGGCATGTATGGTTCATATCCCTTACCTATTGCAGGCTTTACAATTTCATTCTTAACGAAATCAATTATTACCTCAAAAAAGTTTGATAATCCTTTTGGGATAAGAGATTTTTTATAACCCCTGGCAGCAATGAGCAGCAAAATAACAAGTACGGCGGAGACAAACCACATTATAAATATGTCCCGCGTTATAGATATGTTGAATCCGAAAAGCTGCAAGTGAGGCAAATTCAAACTGCCGAGTGGTCCAAAACTAATTGAATTTGAGTCCATCACATGATGCATAATCCAGCTCGGGTCGCTGTTGCTTTCTGCAGTTTTTTTAAGTGTGTCTGCTGCGGTTATTGCTTTTACCGTATCCGGCGCCATAAAAAAGGTTCAAAACTCTCGAATTAGTAAAAAAATGATCTCTATAAAAAGATAATATATATAAAAAATTAAGATTGAAAATATAAAACTATTCTGTTTTATATCCAAGAATTTGAGCGAAAAAATAATAAGCAAAATCAATACCACCATTCTGATCATCATCCCCTTCATAAAGTTTCCAAGCGCGGATTCAGGTGATTTCTTTTCAAGATATTCAATAGAAATAACTGCAATAACAAAATTTACAGTAGTGAATATTGCCGCTATCAAAATGGAGAACAGGTTTTCGTAAGAAATTATTGAATAATAATGTAGAAGAAATACCGTTAGAAACAGTACAAAAATAAAAATAAAGCTAAGCTTTAACAGCTTGTGTTCAGACATTGCTACTTTGACTTCAATACCGTCTTGATGAAATTATAAAGCCCGACGGTTATCCCTAAAAATGAGCAGATAACCGTCAGCAACGGCTCGGTGTTGTACTTTTTATCCAGCCAGTATCCCAAAAAAGCCATACCGGTTACGGTTATGGCAAGCTGCGATCCTAAACCCAGATAAACTATCCACCCGTGGTTCGAATTATCATTTTGTTCATCCGGGTTTTCAAATTTCATTTTATATCCTTTGGCGGAGATGGAGGTGCAGGAGGATTAAATAAATTTGTTTTTTCCTTCGAGCTCATTGAACTGTTGCCGTCAAATACCGCTCCTTCTTCCACTACTAAAATCCTGGTGAAAATATCTCCCTTAAGGATTGATGTTCCTTCAAGTACAATCTTTTCATTTGATCTAAGTGTGCCTTCAATTTTACCGCCGTGAATTATCATCTGCCCTGTAACTTCGCCTTTAACAAATCCGGATTTCCCTATTGTAACATTGCCGCTTACTTCCAGATTACCGTTAACCGTTCCGTCTATCCTAACATTCCCTTTGCTCATGAGCTTACCCTCAATTACTACGCCCTCACTAATTATCGTGACTGCATCTTTTCCAACGATCGTTTCTGGGATTTTCAATTTAGTATCTCCTTCAGTTATTTATTAATACATTTTTAGGGTCAATTGGCTTTCCATCTTTCCAAATTTCAAAATGAAGATGTGGTCCGGTCGTCATCTTACCTGAATTGCCGCTTAGAGCAATTATCTCACCTCCGGTTACAATATCTCTTGCTCTCTTCAACAGCGCAGAACAATGCTTGTAAACAGTAACATATCCATCAGAATGATTTATAATAATCATATATCCGTCTCTAACAGTATAATCTGCAAATACAACATAACCGCTTGCCGCTGCTGCAACCGGCGTACCAACTTTGGCAACTATATCAATTCCCATATGTCCGATTTTTGGATTAAAGCCGCGGCTAATAAATCCAATTAACGGAGTCGTAAAATAAAATATTTTTTGGGAAGATGCATACTGTTCTTGAAAAATTTCTTTAAAAACGGAATAGATGTCTCCGCCGTATGGATTTTTCTTTGAGCGCTGAGTACTACCGTTTCTTTTTGGCAGCGAGTCTGCTTTTGCTGAATCTCCTCTTATCATAGCATTTTGAAGATCCTGGTTTGTCGCTTTCAGGTTGTTCAGCTCTTCTGTTAAAGTATACATTTTCTGATTTAGTTCATCAACCAGTCTCTGCTGCTCCGGAGTCAGACCGTCGCTTGTATGAACAAGTATCTTCTTTAATGGCGTTAGCCTGAATATTCCGAAAGTTAATAATATGACAACTAAAGTATAGAGACTTACAATTTGAATAGCCTTACGCGAAGTTAAATGGTGCGTCTTTGATTCCACACCAGAACCGATTGGTACTATCAGGATAGAAAAGCTGTTTATTTTTTTGAAGCCTTTTATCCTATATTTCTCTAAAATTTTTCTTAACATTTCTCAAACTTATCCATTAGATCATTAAACTTTATCTTACCTTCTCTTAAAAGAGTAGGAACACTGTCGCTCAAATCTATTAATGTCGATGCTTCATAAAAGCATTTTTTATCGGTATAGAAGATTGTACTGACTTCAGATGCAAATTCATCTATAATTAAATTTGGCTCCACCATCGGAGGATTGCTGCTGCGGTTCACGCTTGTTGATATCAGCGGCATCTCCAGCTCGCTTGTAAGCTTCTGGCAGAACCGGTGATTCGGAATTCTAAATGCGGCTGTTTCTTCATTTAAGATTTCACTTGTCTTAGCGTTCAACGGCAGTACAACCGAAACCGGATTAGGCCAAATGGCAAGCAGGAAGTCCAGATGTTTCTCAGACTTTATTTCTATGTATTTGGTAAGTACTTCAATACTGTTAATTAGCATAATATACATCTTGCCGCGCGGTCGCCGCTTTATCTCGTCAATTCTCTTCACAGTGTCTTCATTAAACGGATTGGCTCCAAAGCCGTATATTGTATCGGTGGGATAAACAAAAACCGACCCTTCTAAAAATAATTTTTTCGCTTTATCAATCGCCTTTTCAAAATCGGTATCTATATTTATTTTATCAGCATCTTTAATTTCAATCATTAAGCATTTCCTTTATTTTAGAAATTACAATTTCCGGCTTCAAATTATAGCCGCAGGCAAAATTTTTAACCGGACATTTTTCATAGCCATGTATTCCGCAAGGCTTGCAATATAAATCATTAATACTTAAAAATGTACTTTTACCGTTGTAAGGGTAAAATCCAAACTCCGGAACTGTTGAGCAGTACAGCGTGAGTACAGGAATATCTGCGCACATTCCTAAATGGGTCGGTGCGCTGTCATTGGTGATAAGAAGCCGTGTCTTTTTAAGCAGCCCAACTGTTTCAACAAGAGTAAATATTCCGGCTGAGGATTGCACTTTGCCGTCAAACTTTTCTTTTAACAAATCGCAAAGCGGCTTTTCCTTTTCACTTCCGATTAGAATTATTTTGAATGAATTATCAATTAAAAATTTGATAACCGATTCCAAATATTCAATAGGATATTTTTTGGTATTCCAAACCGAACCGGGTGCTATGGAAATTATATCTCCGTTAAACTTAGTTTCAGAAAAATATTTATCAACTTTAATTTTAGTTTGATCATGAATATCAATCTGAGGTAAAATCTTCCAGTTCATGGAAACGTTTGATTCAATAAGATCCAGATTTCTTCTTACTTCATGATGCGAAGGTTTATATTCAATAAGATTTTTGTAAACATGCCGGAAGCTTGAATTACTAAATCCGTAAGTCTCTTTAACATTCAAATTCATAACGATGAAAGAGATTCTGAATGAACGGTGCGGCGAAAATATTTTTGTATAATTATTTTTTCTTAATTCCTTTATGAAATTCCAAAGGCTGAATAAAGATTTATGCTTACCTTTTTTGTCAAGCACAATTACGTTATCTGCCGACGGTGAAGATGAAAAAATTTCCGATGTGGAAGGGATGCATACAACGTCAATTACGCTGTCTGCAAATTTCTTCTTCAGCTCTTGTATCATCGGAAGAGTTAAAATTGCATCGCCGATGAAAGCTGTTTGTATTACTAAAATTCTTTCCATCAAAAGTTTAATATTTCCATCTCTTATGCATCCAGAGCCATTGTTCCGGATGTTTGCGGATTACATCTTCAAGATATTTTGTTAAGCGCTGATTTACTTCATTAATTTTCTCTTCGTTATCATCAGGTAAATTATCCATGCATATTTCATGGAATTCCGAAAGATATGATTTGTCCGGCTGTCTGATTGCTATTCCGTAAAGAATCGGCGCGCCTGTCTTTAATGCAAGTATGGTCGGACCGGAATAAACCGAAGCTTTTCTGCCGAAAAAATTTACCCTTGCACCATCTGACGGACCGCGCTGGTCTGCAACCATAGCAACAACATTCTTATCTTTTAATTCTTTATAAATCTGCCTGATTGAAATTCCAAGCGGCACAATTCTATTTCCCCATTTACATCTTACTTTATTTAACCAGTCGGTAACATAAGTATTGCGCTGCGCTTTAACAACAACAGAAAATGGAACTCCGGTTTGCAATGCAATTGAAACAGCCATAAACTCCCAATTTCCAAAATGAGCGGAGAGTAATATCAAGCCGTTCTTTTCTTCGTATTTACTTTTTATAAAACTTATATTCGGACATTTAACAGCGGCGTAAGCTTCTTCTTTTTTCATCCATGGCAGGTATAAAATTTCGACTAATGAAATTGCAAAGCTTTTATAACTGCCGAAGGCAATTTTTTTTTATTTTCCTTAAATCGTATTCTGGAAAGGCTCTGGTAAGGTTTTCTATTGTGGTATTTTTTCTAATCGGAATTATAAAATAAAAAACAAAAGCTAAAATGGTCGCAAATTTTCTTGACAGCTTTAAACCGCAAATTTTAAAAAGCAGACTAAAGCCGGAAAATATTATGTATTCTATTCTGTCAGCCATCAAACATATTTATAAAATTAAATTTATTTCCGAATGATTAAATTAA
>JAJYSI010000222.1 GCA_021793635.1 Bacteroidota bacterium | reverse complement strand
GTTTAGCAAACCGTTGGTTTCAGCCACTCACCCACCTCTCCGTGTTGAGATTTTTTTGCTAAGCAAAGATAGTATTTTCATCCTAATATTAAAAATTACTTCGTCGGAAATTTTAATTTAGTGTTTTTTTGCCTTTATAAATAAGACATATTACTCAAAAATTGCGTTGGAAGTGCTAGATTCGTCAGAAGGAGATGTAATATGAGTTACTCATGTTACGCAGATAATTTCAAATATAATGGAAGTGAAGTGCAAAACCTTCGAGGTTTAGGAAAACCTCGAAGGTTTCTCACTATGTAATAATAATCTTTTGCGTAAGGTGACTGAGTTACTAATAATATAAGAAAAAATTGCTTGTAACTGCCTTATCTTTTAAATTTGTTTTTAAAATTATCAATTAGAGGTTTTAATGCACAAGTTTTCGGGTGTCGATTATTATAACATCGATTCTTTGTTATCGGAAGATGAATTGATGATAAGAGATACAGTGAGAGATTTTGTGTCTGCTGAAATTATCCCGGTAATCGAAAAGCATAATCGTGAAGGATCTTTCCCAATTCAGGTTGTTAGCAAGATGGGGGAATTGGGGTTGTTCGGAACTACTCTTCCTCAAAAATATAATTGTGCAGAATTAAATAATGTATCATACGGTTTGGTGTTACAGGAACTGGAGAGAGGGGACAGCGGTATTAGAAGTTTTGTCTCTGTACAAAGCTCTTTGGTGATGTATCCTATTTTTACTTTTGGAAGTGAAGAACAAAAAGATTTTTGGCTTCCAAGATTGGCTACCGGAGAAAAAATCGGATGTTTTGGATTGACGGAGCCTGACTTTGGCTCTAATCCCGGCGGAATAATTACTAAAGTTCAAAAGGTCGATGGCGGATATCTTCTTAACGGCGCTAAAATGTGGATAACAAACGGAACTATTGCAGACGTTGCCGTTGTATGGGCTAAATTGGATGGTGTTGTAAAAGGATTTCTTGTCGAAAAAGGTTTTAAGGGTTTCACAGCGCCGGAAATGAAAGGCAAGCTTTCTTTGCGTGCATCTGTTACTTCAGAGCTAATTTTTGATAATGTATTCATTCCGGATAAAAATCTTCTTCCTAAAACAATGGGATTAAAAAATGCTTTGATGTGTTTGAACCAGGCAAGATTCGGAATTGCATGGGGCGTTGTAGGAGCCATGATGGCGTGTTATGATTCGGCATTAAATTATTCTAAATCGAGGATACAATTCAGCAAGCCGATAGCCGCTTATCAAATGACTCAAGAAAAATTAGTTTTTATGTTAACAGAAATTACAAAAGCGCAACTGTTAAATTATCAGATGGGAAGATTGAAAGATAAAGGGATTTTGAAACATACGCAGGTATCAATGGCTAAAAGAAATAACTGCGAAAAAGCATTAGAAATAGCTCATATTGCGCGCGAGATATTAGGCGCAAACGGAATTATAGACGAATATCCCGTAATGCGTCATGCTGCAAATCTTGAAGCGGTGAAGACTTATGAAGGAACTCACGAGATGCACACGCTAATAATCGGGGAGGATATTACAGGATTTGCTGCATTTGATTAAAGTAATTATTAACAATTGGAATTAAGATGAAAGATAATCTCATTATTCGCGAAGGTATAACTTTTGACGATGTACTTTTGGAGCCCGCAAAATCTAATGTACTGCCGAGAGATGTTAAAACATCAACTTTTTTAACTCCAGATATAAAGTTAAATATACCGATTATCTCCGCTGCAATGGATACCGTTACTGAATCAGCGATGGCAATCGCAATGGCGAGGGAAGGAGGAATTGGTATTCTCCATAAAAATATGTCGATCGAAGAACAATGTATTGAAGTTGATAAGGTGAAGCGTTCCGAAAGCGGTATGATAATGCATCCCGTGACGCTTACCATAGACAAAAATATCGGTGATGCACTTGAATTGATGAAAAAATATAGTATCTCCGGTATTCCCGTGATAGACAATAACGGAAAGCTAGTCGGAATTATCACTAATCGTGATTTAAGATTTGAGCCAAACAAGAAGCAAAAAGTTAAAGACTTGATGACGAGGGAAAATCTAATTACCGCTCCATTGCATACTGATTTGGACATGGCTGAAAAGATACTTCAGAAACATAAGATCGAAAAACTTCCAGTAGTTGACAGTAAAGGGATATTAAAGGGTTTAATCACCTTTAAGGATATTCAAAAGAAGAAGAAACATCCTTATGCATGTAAAGATGAGCATGGGAGATTAAGAGTCGGCGCTGCCGTTGGTATTACGGCTGATACTATGGATAGGATTGACGCTTTATCAAAAGCCGGAGTAGACGCCATTATTATTGACACAGCTCACGGTCACTCTATGGGTGTTTTGAAAACAATTAAAGAAGCAAGGAAAAAGTTTAAATATGAGCAAATAATTGCTGGTAATATAGGGACTTATCAAGCTGCTCTTGATCTATTAGATTGTGGTGTCGATGCAGTAAAGGTAGGCATAGGACCGGGCTCTATTTGTACTACGCGAATTGTAGCAGGGATAGGAGTTCCGCAAATTACTGCTATTTCAGATGTTTACCGAGCCGTCAGAAATAAAGGAATTCCTTTAATTGCAGATGGAGGTATTAAACAAACAGGCGACGTGGCAAAAGCTATAGCTGCTGGTGCTGATTCAGTAATGATAGGAGGTTTGTTTGCCGGCGTAGAAGAAAGCCCGGGAGAAACAATTTTATATGAAGGAAGAAGTTTCAAACTTTACCGGGGTATGGGTTCTCTTTCTGCTATGAAAAAGGGAAGCAAAGACAGATATTTTCAGGATACAGAGGACGATATATCAAAGTTAGTTCCTGAAGGGGTTGAAGGACGAGTTCCATTTAAAGGACAATTATCAAATACTATTTATCAATTAATTGGCGGTCTCCGTGCAGCAATGGGTTACTGCGGAGTAAAGAATATTAAGGAGTTAAAAACAAAATCAAAATTTATAAGGATAACTTTAGCCGGTTTAAGAGAAAGCCATCCTCATGATGTCATAATTACCAAAGAATCGCCTAACTATCATTCCTAATAGTTGAAAAATTATTAAAGTAAAAGATTAGTAGGGGCTTTATATTATTATATAATTTAAGAAAATTAACCATTATGTATAAAGTGTTAGTTATTGCATATTATTTTCCTCCCATGGGGTTAAGCGGAGTTCAGCGGACGCTTAAATTCGTGAAGTATATGAAGAATTATAATTGGGAACCGACGGTTCTTACTTCTGATTCCACAGGTTATTACGCGCATGATTTTTTCTTATTAAAAGAAGCTGAAAAAGCAAATATTAAGATTGTAAGAGTTGCCGGAAAAGGTATAAATGCCAAATTGGCTTCAAAAGGTACAGTGAAAATTCCTCCTGAATTTATTAGAAAATTTTTGAGTAGATTAAGTAGTACTTTCTTCATCCCTGATAATAAAAGGGGGTGGGCAAACGAAGCTTTTCCTGTCGCTGAAAAGCTGTTACAAGAAGAAAAATTTGATTTAATCTTTGTAAGCGCTCCTCCTTTTTCTTCCGTTAATATGGCGGTAAAATTGAATAAGAAATTTAATATACCGTTGATAATTGATTATCGCGACCTTTGGTATGGCAATCAATTTGGATTTTATCCAACGCCTTACCACAGGTACTTGCATAAAAAAATGGAATATAAGGCTCTTAAAACGGCTGATAAAATTATTGCAACTAACAGGAAGATGAAAGAAAAGATCATCGAAAAATATCAATTTCTTACCTTTGAGGATATTTATATAATCCCGCATGGCTATGATCCGGAAGATTTTAAGGATTTAAAGATTGAAAAGAAATCTAATAGTAAAATGCGCTTAACTTACTCGGGAATATTTTATGAGTTTGTGACTCCAAAGTATTTCCTTCATGCTTTCAAAGAATTATCTATCGAGAGACCCGATGTTACTGCAAATATTGAGCTTCATTTTGTAGGATATTTAAGAAATGAAAATAAAAAGTTAGTTAAGAAACTGGAGATGCAAGAAGTTGTAAAAGAATATGGTTACCTGAATCATAATGAAGCGCTGACTAAATTAATGTCGAGCGATGTTCTTTGGATGATGGTTGGCAACGGAAGAAATGCCGATACAATCTCAAGTGGAAAGCTATATGAATATTTTGGAACAAGGAAGCCTTTACTTGTATCTGTTCCTGATGGGGCATTAAAAACTGCCGCTACGGAATATAAAGCAGCATATATTACTAAACCGGATGATGTTAATGAAATAAAAAATAATATATTAAAAATCTATGAGGATTATGTAAAAAATACCTTGCCAGTTCCTGATGAAGAATTTATAATTAAACATCGTCGTGATTTATTAACCGAGTTACTTACCAAGCAATTTCAATTTTCCGTTAAGGAAGGTGTTTTGTGAAAGTTTTGCTAATTGGATCCGGAGGAAGGGAACATGCCCTTGCTTATAAAATTAAAGAAAGCAAATTGCTAGAGAAGCTTTTCATTTTACCCGGCAATACCGGCACTGAAGGCTTAGGCGAAAATGTCTCCGGTAATATGAACGACAGTAACTTTATACTTTCATTCTGCAAAAAAGAAAAAATTGATCTCGTGGTGATAGGTCCTGAAAAGCCTCTTGTTGAAGGTTTAGCTGACATTCTGAGAGAAAGTGGAATAAATGTATTCGGTCCAAACAAAGGCGCGGCTGAAATTGAAGCATACAAATCTTTTGCTAAAGGCTTAATGGAAAAATATAATATCCCTACCGCAGCTTATATGGAATTTAATTCCCAAATGATGAATGAAGCGGAGAAATATATATCCAATCAAAATTATCCGCTTGTAATAAAAGCTGATGGACTGGCGGCTGGCAAAGGAGTTTTAATTTGCAATAATTATCAAGAAGCAGCTTCAGCTCTGAATGAATTATTTGTAAAAAAGATTTTTGGCAATGCAGGAGATAAAATTATTATTGAAGAATTTTTGATTGGTCAAGAAGCCTCAATTTTTGCAATAACCGACGGGGAAGAATTTATTTGCCTTCCTGCAGCACAAGACCATAAAAGGATAGGAAATAATGACGAAGGGAAAAATACAGGGGGCATGGGAGCTTATTCACCTGCACCGATAGTAAATGAATTTATATTAGAACAAGTTCAAGAAAAAATTATAAAGCCCACACTCTCTGCGCTAAAGACAGAAGGTAGAAAATTTAACGGTTGTCTTTACTGCGGAATAATGATAAATAACAATGAGGCAATGGTAGTTGAGTTTAATTGTAGATTTGGCGATCCGGAAACTCAATCTGTTATGCCTTTACTCGAAGGTGATTTCTTAAAGCTTTTATACTCAACGGCAATAGGTAAGCTTGACAAGGAATCGGTCAGATATAATGGCGGAGCTTCTGTTTGTGTCGTAGCGGCGTCAGAAGGGTATCCCGATGAATATAAATCCGGTTTTATAATTAGCGGATTAGATGAAGCAAGTAAAGAAGCTTATGTGTTTCATGCAGGCACAAAGAAAGACGGGGAGAATATTTTAACAAACGGCGGGAGAGTTCTAGGCATTACGTCTTTTATCCCAACTAATGATTTAAGTAAAGCTAAAGAAAAAGCTTACCGTGCTATGAATAAAATTCATTATAATAATATTTATTATCGCACAGATATTTCAGATAAAGCCGGGATTTAGTCATAAATTAGAAACAATTACTAATTCAGCTTACGCAATTGCTGGAAAATTGGAGTGGTGGAATACTGGAGTATTGGAATAGTGGGAATACTGGAGTATTGGAATAGACTAATTGTTTTCCATTATTCCAGAGGAAAATCCTCATAAGGTGATTTAATGAGAGTACTACAGAGAATTCTTAGTATTTACCTTTTTTTACTTCCGGTTATAGTTATTTTTACGTTATTCATTAATAAAAACTAAGTTTATAAAATAATGGAAAAACAAAATCTAAAACAGTTGATTGAAAATATTCATAGCCTACTTCAAAAT
>JAJYSI010000221.1 GCA_021793635.1 Bacteroidota bacterium | reverse complement strand
CCGATTTTTAAGAACGACATCAAGCCTGAAGATTTTCCGCCGCCGCTCAACGGTTCATTTGCACCGCGCAGTTCTGAAAAGTTTGAACCGGTGCCTGAGCCGTATTTAAATAATCTTGCTTCACGAACCCAGAGGTCCATTATTCCGCCTTCATTAACGAGATCATCTTTTACCGATTGAATAAAGCATGCATGCGGCTGAGGATGAGAATATGCATCTCCCGAAGCTGTAAGCTTGCCTGTTTTATAATCAACATAATAATGACCTTGAGATGGACCGGTGATACCGTAAGCCCAATGTAAACCGGTGTTAAACCATTGCGGACTATTTGGTGCAGTCATCTGGTTGGCAAGCATGAACATAAGCTCATCATAAAACGCAAGTGCATCTTTCTCACTATCGAAATAATTAGCTTTCCAGCCCCAGTAAGTCCAGCAACCCGCCAGCCGGTGGAAAACCTGCCGTGCATCGGTTTCTGAAGAATATCTTTCTTTCTCCGGAAGCTGTTTCAATCTTTCAACGTCGGCTTCGGAAGGCTGAAGCCACTCAGGAACATCTTTCTCATCAACTTTCTTAACAAGCTTAGGTACGCCGGCTTTGCGAAAATATTTTTGTGCAATAATATCCGTGGCTACCTGAGACCATGATTCAGGAACTGAAACATCATCCATTTTGAAGACGATTGAGCCGTCAGGATTCCTAATCTCCGATGTTCGTTTAGCAAACTCAAACGATGATAAGGGATCTTTGCCTTCCGAGGTAAAAAATCTTTTTATTTGCATCTATATACTCCCTTCCCGTGAAGTAATAATATGTTATTTAAATTAAAATATAATTCGTTGTATTTTTTTCGGAGATAAAATCGAGGTGAATAATCTTTTTTCATTAAAATAATACTGTGCGCTTGAATTTTTTCTTTGTTCAAATTGAAACTAATTATTTTTTTATTAAAAGGAAACAGGGTGAAAAAATTTTTTTTTGAAAATTTTTTCTGTTTGGTTGAGTTGGTGCAAACTTGAGAATATTTCCTTTAAAAACCAAATTAAATTTTTCATAAAAAGGGAAAATATTTTTATTCAGAATTAAAAATTTTTATTTGCTTCTCATGCAAATTTAGAAAGTCAAATTAAAGACGAATATTTTCTATATTTGCGAAAGTTAATCTGGATATATATTAAGGCTTGTAAAATGAATTTCAACATAAAATTCTGCCGCTTATATAAAATTCGATGACGATAAAGATTTTTCCACTTTATTAGAACTGTAAATTTAAATTTCTTTTTGAAAAATAATATACCCGGTTGATAATTGTCACCGGGAAGAATTCGGAAGTAATTTTGGAACCGGAAAAAATAATTGAGATTAAAAACTTGTCGAAGCAGTACAAGGAAGTAAAAGCCGTTGACGGATTAAACTTGAACGTTTACAACGGTGATGTTTTCGGTTTCTTAGGACCGAACGGCGCCGGGAAAAGTACTACAATCCGAATGCTGACTTCACTTATAACTCCTGATGGCGGATCGATTAAAATTTTCGGTAAAGCTTTAAGAGAAAATAGAATTGAAATACTTCGCAGGATAGGTGCAATTGTAGAGAAGCCTGATTTCTACGGCAACATCTCTGCATATAAAAATCTTGAAATACTCGGAAGAATTTCCGGAAGGGAAATTACTAAAAAAAGAATAATGGATGTGCTTGAGCTCGTTGGTTTGGATAAAAGATCTAAAAGTAAAGTAAAAACTTTTTCGCATGGTATGAAGCAAAGACTCGGCATCGCGCAGGCATTGCTGCATGATCCTGATTTGATTATACTTGATGAACCAACAACCGGTCTTGATCCGCAGGGTATGAAAGAAATCCGTGATTTGATAATTTATCTAAGTAAAGAAAAAAGGAAGACTATATTTTTATCTTCACACATTTTATACGAAGTGGAATTTGTTGCCAACAGGATGATCATTCTGAATAAAGGGAAAGCTCAGGTTGAAGGTAACGTAGAAGATCTTTTGAATGAGAACAAACTGCGTGTAACAGTAGAAGTAGAAGAAGCTGAAAAAGCAAAAACAACGCTGGCAAACACAGCTTGGGTAAATAAACTCGAATCTTCAATTAACGGTAAAATGATTTTTAATTTATCGCCCGATGAAGTCCCTGAAATAAACCGGTTCCTTATTCAAAATAATGTTTCCGTAAAGGCGCTGATCCCTACGCGTTCTCTGGAAGAATTTTTTCTTAGCATTACTCAAAGGGTTGACGGATGATTACGCTTATCAACATTGAGCTTTACAAAATTTTTAAGAAGTGGCGGACTTACATCGGCTTTATTGCCATTGCTATTCTCATCCCGTTGATTGAAATAGCTTTGCATATTGAAGGAACGAGATCGCTTAGTTTTGCTACACGGCAGATCAGCCAGACTTTCATATTCGTCGGCAATCTTTTAAATACTTATTTTGTTTCATATCTAATTTTGAACAGTCTTGCCGTTCACATTCCATTTTTAATTACTTTGGTTGCAGGTGATCTCTTGGCAGGCGAAGCCACAGCCGGCACTTATAGAATTTTAGTTACGAGACCTGTTTCAAGATTCAATATTGTTACATCAAAATTTATTGCGGGAATAATTTATACCTTCCTTCTGATTCTTTGGCTGGCAGTAATCAGCCTCGGACTTGGTTATTTCATTTTTGGATCAGGAGAATTGATAGTATTAAAATCAGGGGTAATAATTGTCCTGGCTAAGAATGATGTTTTATGGAGGTTTGCACTGGCATATTGTTTTGCCGTGCTTAGTATGGGAGTTGTGGCTTCTCTTGCATTCCTTTTTTCTGCTTTGGTCGAGAATGCAATAGGACCGATAATTACCACGATGGCAATAATTATAATTTTCCTAATTCTATCAGCAATAAATGTTGATATATTCCGGTCAATAACACCGTTTTTATTTACAACTTATATGAATACGTGGAGTTCGTTCTTCGATAACCCGATGGACACTGCGGAAATTATTAAATCCGTATCCGTTCTTTCGGCGCATATCGTAGTGTTCTACGGACTTGCGTTATACATTTTCCAAAAGAAAGATATTCTTACATAATTATGAAGAAGATTTATTTTTTATTGCTAATTCCGGTATTGATTTTCGCACAGAGCAAAAATCCCGACGTTATAATAAACAATGTTAAACAGGCTTTTAATAAAGTAAAAGACTATTCCGTAAATGCCGATATCAAAGTTGATGTAAGTTTTCTGAAAGTACCTGAGATGAAAGCCAAGCTTTTCTTTAAGCAGCCGGATAAGATTCATATTGAGTCAAAAGGCTTTGCGTTATTACCGAAGGATGGTCTTTACACATCTCCGATGTCTTTTTTAAAAAATGATTACACCGCAATTTTCGCAAGAGATGAAGACTTCAACGGAATAAAAACTTCCGTAATAAAAATAATTCCGCTTAATGACAAAGGCGATTTGATTCTTACAACCCTTTGGATTGATCAATCAAAAAATGAAATTGTAAAAGTTGAATCTACTACTAAAATAAACGGGACATTTACTTTAGCATTGCATTACGGAAACAATAAATATCCGCTGCCGGACTCCATGGAATTTTCTTTCAATGCAGAAAAAATGAAGATGCCTCATTTACCGTCAGACCAATCGAATAATGGGAACAAGAAAAGCTCGGACACAGTTTCCGGCAAGGTGTTTATTAATTATTCAAATTATGTTGTAAATAAAGGGATACCGGACAGCGTGTTTGAGAATACGGCAAATAAAAAATAGATTGTTGAAGACATCAAGTTATTATAAGGTCTTTATAGGATACTGTTTTATAATGTTGTCTGAAGTTACTAATAAAAAATTTTTATTCTTAGCTTGACAAATTAAAATTCTATCAAAAGGATCTTTATGTATTAAAGGAAGAGTGTTCAAGTTATTCAAATCCGATTCTTCTAATGGTAACGATAATATTTTATGTTGTTCACGTTGATATGTTAGGTAAGTTGCGGCAGGTTTAGGGAAATTGAGTTTTCCAATTTGTTCTTTAATTATACATTCCCAGACTGATATTACACTTAGATAAACGTTATTCCTTTTATCCTTTATTATTTTCCCTATACTTTCGGAAAGCCTTTTGTCATTGGTTATATACCAGAGAAATATTGAAGTATCGAGTAATAAATTCATTTAAAAAGATTTATTATTTTACTTGGAAGAGGTGAATTAAAATCTTCGGGTACAATAAAATCACCTTCGGCTAAACCCATCGGCCTGTTTTCAACCTTAATCTCTGGCATCGGAGCTACCTTAGCAATTGGATTTTCCTCTTCCTCAATAATCAAAGTCTCGCCTGATTTTATTTTATCTAAATAAAATTGAGTTCTTTTCTTAAATTCATCAATTGGCACATTTAACATGTCTTTTCCTTTCAGACTATTTCAATTTAGTTAATGGCAGATTAAAATTCAATTGACAAGATTGATCAAACAGAATATCATAATAAAGCTGTTAGTCAGAGATACAAATTACTGAGACAGCATTCTATTTATAAATTCTTCAAAGCTTTGTGAATCATAATCTGCCATACCGACTCGTCGTGCAACAATCTTTCCTTCTTTTGAAATTACAAATGTAGATGGGATTGTTCCGGTATCATAAACTTGGGGCAGGCTGCTGTTAAGATAAAAAACTGGAAACGTAAAGCCTTCACTTTTTATAAACTCTTTGGCTTTGGACAAATCATTATCGAGCGAAACTAAAACGAAAACTATATCATTTTTATTTTGAAGCTTGTTATAAAGATTCTGGATTGTCGGCATTTCAGCTCTGCATGGCGGGCACCAGGATGCCCAAAAGTTTAAGAAGATATTTTTACCTCTAAAATCATTTAAGCTTACAAGTCTGTCATCAAATCCAATTAGACTTAAATTATAATCGGCGCTCTGCTGTTTGTTTACCGGTATATTTATTTCAGGCTGAAAGAATCCGGTTAGTAAAAATGCCTGCTGCACTTTTCCTATAACAACTGAGTACAAACCCGTAAAATATAAAACGGCAATTATTCCAATCATTACGCCCCACTCAGCAAGGTTTCGTTTGAATGATTTTTTTGTTTTGATTTTCTTTTCCATAAAATTTATTTAAAGCTTTGAGGATATGATGATATGCCGGTTGAAAGGATTTAAATAATAGATAAGTTAAGTGCGGATGAATTTTTTAAGCTGAAAATTATCTTTGCTCACCTATAAGAGGTTTTAGCAGTTCTTCATTTTTCAAACTTTTCATTGTATCTACGGCACACTCCGTACCTTCGCGGCATACGCCGTTTTGAGATGCCGTTTCATAAGCTTCAACAGCGGCTTTGATGCATTCCTTTCTTATTAGCTCTGCTGTTTGTTTGAGTTCCTTAAGATTATTGTTTTCCATTTTTCGGCTCATTAGTTATTTTATAATGTTTATCAATTTTCCTTAAACTCTGATTTCATTAATAGCCAAGTCCCGGGATCAAGAATTACTTTGTCTGGTTTAACTTCATAATGCAGTTTAAAAATATTTTCTTTCTTATTAATATCAAGTGTTTTAATATAAGGGTCTGATTTGCCTTTGGAATAAATACCTGCATCAAGTGGAAATACAAATGAATTATCGAAAGACTGAATTTGATTTATTTTTATGGTAAGAACTTTATTCCGGCTGTTATATTCCCATCCGCCCTGCAATATTGGGAATCCCGGTTTGTAGAGCCATTCTTGAAAAAACTGCTGAAGGTTTTTCCCTGAAACTTCTTCCATTATTTTTTCGAAATCTTTTGTCAAGGTATTTTTATTCCGGAAAGTATTATAGTAGAGGCGAATACCTTCCCAAAAATCTCTTTCTCCCAATTCATGTTCAAGCATTCTTAAAATCCAGCTTCCTTTTTGATATGAATTTACGTTAAGAAGATTAATCAATTCGGTTATAGATGTATCAATAACCGAAGATTTGGGATTAGCTTCGTCGTATTCAATTACTTCATTGCGCTCCCGTTTCATTGAATTGAGTAGGCTGTCATTTCCAAATTCATGCTCAATAAAAACATTCTGGAAGAAGGTTGCAAAGCCTTCGCTGAGCCAGATGCGGTGCCATTTTTCTTCGGT
>JAJYSI010000220.1 GCA_021793635.1 Bacteroidota bacterium | reverse complement strand
CCGCAGAAGTTTACTAATATCTTCTTAAAAAAGAATATGGCTCTTAGTGCTTCTATCAAATATGAATTTTTTACTTACGTAGAAATTGACGGCGGCTTTAAATATTATTCTTCGGACAACCTGCCGTTCTTTATTGATACTGCAAATTCCGGCATGTTTAACTTGTCCACGACAAGTGCTAAAAGCTTTACTCTTTTTGCCAACTTCCTTTTTCATCCGGGTCCGAACGGTGTTTTTTATGCAACCGGAGAGTTAAGCGATGTTCGGGATACAGCAAACAATTTTGTTCCGTATTATCCACGTGCAAAAGTTACGATGAACTATGGCTATAATTTTGCAAATGGTCTGGATGCCGAAGCAAGCTTAGAGTTTCTTGCCGGCATGTATTCGGATGTTCGGAATAATAACTCCATAAATCCGATTATAAATCTCGGCTGTACTTTCGGATATATGATTAAGCAAGGCTTTTATTTGACTTTGAAAATCTCCAACTTATTAAACCAGAATAATTATATGTGGAGAGGATACAAAGAATTACCGCTTGATATTACGGCAGGATTAAAGTATAACTGGTGATGAACCGAAATTATTTTTAAATTGTGCATTGTGTTTTTGAAAAATATATTTCAATGACGGATTTTATTTTAGATAACATATTTTTTTAAGATGACCAGAGCTGAGCTAATAAGAAAAATTGCAAAGTACAGCGGCGTGCCCGATTACGAAGCAAAATATTTTTTCGAGACTTTTCTGCAAAAGGCTTTGGGATACCTGCAGCCTAATCAATCTGTGAAGGTAAATAGGTTCGGTTATTTCCAAAGGAGACAAGCTGCTGTCAAAGTAACTTCCACCAAAGATCAAAAGGCAATTCAAAGTGATGTCATCCTTTTTTCACCGGAGGAAGAAGGAGCAGGCTCTCTGGTATTTAATATTCCGGCAAATCCGGATGAAAAGTATAATTTAATTGATTCATATTTCAGCTTAAGCATAGGTAAGCCGGTTATTCCTCTTGCCGGAGTAAAAAGCAGCGAATTATTTCTTCAGCCAATCGGCATCGAGCTTAAAAAATTAATTGAATCGAAAGCAGAAAAGCTTTTAAGTGAAAGTGAAATTGTTACCCGGAAAATAGAAGAAGACGATTTCCTGGTAATTAAAAAAACTTCAGATGATCAGTTTGATATTGAATTAAGCGGAGAAAAAATTGTTTTTGAAAATCCGAATCCTATTGAAGCCGGAAGAGTCTCCGAGTTCGAGCATGTTGCATGGGATTTTGGTGAAGATTTATCTAAACAAATTGAAGAAGAATCAATACTTGATGTAAGCAGCGAATCAAGCCTGCTTTCTGCAGAAGACAGCAATGAAGAACCCAGGCAACTGGGTTGGGATTTTAGTCAGCCGGAAACTGAAGAAGATGCTGAAGAAAATTTTGCCCAGCCGCAGGAAGATGATGAAATATCTCAGCCTAATATTACTTCTGATAAAGATGAGATTGCTCAAGATATAGAAAATGAGAAAGAGGAACAGAAAAATGAAACGGAGTCAAGCACTGATAAGGAAGACTTTGAACGCGTAAAATCTATTACTTTAGAAATTGAACCTGAGGAAAGCAATTTCGGATTAACAAAATCCGAATTAAATCTGTCATGGGATTTTGATAATCAAAGTGATACTAAAGAATTTAATGAAGAGCAAGAATCAATATCTGAAATGATAGATGCAGAATCGGATTGGGCTGCGGATAAGATCGACACAATCAGCTCGGAAAAAGAAGAAGAAGTTTTTGCAGAAGGCAATCTGACAAACTCCGGTTCTGCCGCATCCATATTAGCCAATGAATCTAAGCTTAAAGAATATTCTTACTCTAAAAGAAGATCGCCGTTTGTATTTTTTATAGCAATGGTTACAATTTTGACAGTCGGTGCAGTGGTGGTTGTCTATTTAACCGGTAATAGTTTTACAAAGCTTTCAAAGCAGTTGTTCGGCTCAAATATTAAACCAACAAAACAAATTAAGCCGGAAATTATCAATCGCAGTTTTGAAGTACCGGTAACCTATCCGTATGCAAAAAATAATTCTTCCAATGCTGCCGGTAATGAAATTGATCCGAAGGTTTTTAAAGCCAATAATTCTTCTATGAGTCAAAACCCTCCAAGTCAGACAAGTAATTTATCTTCATTGCTTGATAGCAAAAAAGATCAGATAGCCCCGGCTGCTTCAAAGATACCGGTGAAGGATGCATCTTCACAAAAAGTTAAGAATAATATTTATTTCGGAAATGGAAATTATATTGTTCAGATTTCTTCTTGGAAATCTAAAGCAACTGCGGAATCTGAAGCATTAAGATACGGAAAGGAAGGTTACAATGCCTTGGTGGAAACGGCTCAGGTTCCGGGCAGAGGAACGTGGTATCGTGTTAAGGTTGGTAACTTTAAGACTCTGTCTGAAGCTGAAAGATTTTTAAATAAAAATACTACAAAATGAACGCTGCAAAAAATTTTTCGCTATCGGTATCTATTGTATTTCATGCTGCACTTATTGTGATACTGCTTTTTGTAAAACTTAGTACAGATTATCCAACGGATAAATATGTTGAGCTGTCTTTCGGCAATACCGGTCTTCCCGGTTCGTCAGGCGCCGTCGGTAACCAGCTTGACGATGTTGCTCAGGTTGCTAAGAAGCAGGAAGAAGATCAAACTAAAGCAAAAAGCGAAGAAGTAAAAAAGCTTGATTTGCCGTCGGCAGCAAAATCGCAAACTGAAGATGTTATTAAAACCGCAGAGAAAAAGAAAGAAAAGAAAATCAAAAAAACGGATGTGGATAAGCTGGCAGCCAATTCCGATATAAATGCCGAAGGCAAAGGCAACAGGTTAAACGGTAACGGTAGTTTCGGATACGATATAGATTGGGGAGGACAAGGACAAAGAAAAATTTACAATTACATTTTGCCGTCTTATCCCGAAGGTGTTCAAAAGCAAATTGACATCCGGTTAAAATTTTCAATTATGCCGGATGGTACGGTGGGAACAATAGTGCCATTAATTAAAGCCGATACAAGGCTGGAAACTGCAGCAATAAATTCTTTGCGCCAATGGAGATTTGAGCCTCTTGCACCTGGGCAAAAGCAGATGGAACAAACTGCCGTTATTGTGTTTCCTTATCGTCTTCGGTAAAAACATCCTTGTAATACATCTTGTAGAAAAAGAATTCTACAAGTGATAGAAGAGTTAGAGAAAAATCATCACGAGTATAAAATATTCCTAATCCTTTTGGTTTCATTGCAAACTGAGCAATCATACCGGTTACTGTCCATCCTACAGAAAAAAGAATTGCGATCAACCCAACATTAAGCAGTGCGGCTGAGATGGATTCTTCCTGCCAATATTTTGTAAAAATAATCAGAGCAAAAAGAAAATGAGCTGTAAAAATTACGGCAGAAACCATAGATGAAAAGGCTTAGTTTTGTATTTTGGTTCGTTTATTAATGAACGTCATTCCGAGAATTCCGCCCAGTATTCCGAAGATTGTGTTGATAATAAAATTACTGAATAGAATTCCGGCAGTATAAAATGCTGAGAAGCCATTTATCGTAATATCAGTGGACATTTGCCTAAGCATTGACATTGTTTGATCCAGCATTGCATTAAGTTTATAATGACGTATTACCGCTTCGGTCTGTGGAAGTGCTTGTACAAAATCGTTGGTGTGAGTAAGATAAGTCAATAACACATCTAAACCGGTAGCGAATAATGTAGCGAAAATTCCGGTCATAAAGCCAAACCATATAGCAGACTTAATGCCGACCGGAAGGGAAATCTTATTTATTTTATGATCAAGATAAATTGAAAGCACGCCAGCAAGAGGAACAATCATGCAGCAAGAAAAAGATTTAATGCCGGGAACAATTGTCAGAACTGCAGCTCCGAATCCGCAGACTAAAGGTGGTAGAAATTTATTTTGGTTCATTTATAAGGAGTCGTCCGAAAAATTATTTTCAATAGCGGTTAAAATATAAACAAATACAACGGAACCAAAAAATAAGCCGGTAAAAAACGCTAATGTTTTTGAGTAATCGTAAATTTTAAATGTAGTTGCCGCAACGTCAATTAACATTGGTATCATCGAAATGTAAAGAAGCTTAATTCCAAGAGTAATTCTCTTTGCAAAAATCAAAGAAGCAACTGATGAGAGTAAGGCTCCCAAATATATTCCGGTACACCTTGCGCAAACAAATAATTTAGCTCCGTTTACGGTAAAAGTTTTTTCATCTAATTGATGGCAAACCATGTGAAATATTTTTTTTAAGAAGGGATAAGTAATTCCGGCTGCGATAGTGCCGTTAAAAAGCGAATTGAATGAGAAACCAATACACCAAACAACCAGCGATAGAAATAGCAAAATTCTGAATGCTCTTTTCCGGGAAATAAAACCGGAAATTAGATTATACAATTTGCCTTTATCTTGACTGAACGAATTATATTCTTGTATTGCTTCCAATAAAATTATGAAGGATTTTTTTAATTAGATGGAATAAAGACTTCGATATTATTTCTTGTTAGAATATAAAGCTTGTTGTTAAAAATCAAGCTTTCAATAATCGGGAAATGAATGTTCGAACCTAGCAACTTCAACTTGGTTAATGATAAATCCGGTATGTTAAGATTTGCTAAGTAAATTGTCGAATCGCTGTTAACAGTAAGATTATTGAAGATTATTCGTAAGCCGGAAATTTTATCATTCATCTTAATAATAGAAATTCCATTACCGTATTGATCGAAAACTACGATTCTTTTGTCATCCCCAACATAGATTTCATCATTTTCAGATACAGCAAGTTTTTTGGGATCATTAAGCGAATAAATACCGGCATCGTAGCCGCCAAAGTTTAAATTAAAATTTCCAAACAGATCGAATTTTACAACGCGTTTATTTTCGGAATCCAAAACATAAAGATCACCTTGAGGAGAAACTGCGCATCCAAGCGGATAACCAAACCGCTGAGCAGTGGTATCGCTGTTTCTTGTGTAAAGCTGCCAGATAAAATTTAAATCTTTATCAAACCTTTCGACGCGGTGATTATTTTTATCGCAGACATAAACTGAAAGAGGATTAGCATAAACGTCGGAGGGATTATCGAACAAACCTTCATCCCAGCCGTAACCTCCGGCGTATTTCAATAAGTTACCTAAGGTATCTAGCTTATAAACTTCATCGGTTCCTGAATCTGTTATGTAGATAAATCCAGCCGAAGTAATAGTAAAGGAAGTTGCACTTTTAAATTTTCCGAAAGTGTTTGAATAAATGTAAGTCTGGGAATGAATTTCAGCCGAATACAGAAGAAAGGCTAAAGATAGAAAAAAGATAATTCGAAAAAAATTTCCGGAGTTCATTAAATTAAATCAAATTTTACAATGTTAAAATACGAGGTAATGTAATAAATCAAAAGAGTATTTTGCCTTGGAAAAATAAGTGATTTGTTTAAAACCAGCTTTATTGAAAATCTTTTCATTTGTGTACATCAAATAAAAGTTATATTTTTGGTGCGAAAAATTTGAAAAACTATAATTGCCCTGTGGTGTAATTGGCAACACGTCTGACTCTGGATCAGAAAAGTCTAGGTTCGAGCCCTAGCAGGGCAGCAGAAATTTTTTAAAATCTGAATTATTTCGGCGCGTTCGTCTAGCTGGCTTAGGACGCCGCCCTCTCAAGGCGGAGATCATGGGTTCGAATCCCGTACGCGCTACTACTTATTGGTGTAGGGTATAAAGTATAAGAAATTTTCTTAATAAACTTTTTAAATTACCTTATACCTTTATACCGAAAGCCCACTATGAAACGATTCGAAAAACACATTTTTGTTTGTGAAAATAAGAGACCCGATGGACACCCTCGCGGCTGCTGCATGGATAAAGGAAGCGCCGAAGTTAGAGAAAAATTCAAAAAGAGAATTAAAGAATTGGGACTTAACCACCAAGTTCGCGCTAATGTTTCCGGCTGCCTTGATGCTTGTGAATTCGGAGTAAGTGTTGTAGTTTATCCGGAACAGATTTGGTACGGCGGCGTAACGGTTGATGATGTTGAAGAAATAATTCAGAGCCACATTATTAACGATATACCTGTTGAAAGATTATTCATTAAAGATCAAAGGTTCCA
>JAJYSI010000219.1 GCA_021793635.1 Bacteroidota bacterium | reverse complement strand
CGGTAACGAGCTGCATCTGTTTAACTTAATCGAAATCAATAAATCAACTTTTGTTGATATACTATTTTTTATTCCCAACCCCACTCCTAAACCTAAAAGGTTTTCTGTAATATTTTGGCTTAAGCTATAATCAGTCAAATATTCAATAGTACCATCTGGATTCACAATTCGTTGAGGAAAACTTCTTGTATAATTTAATCCCTGATAGCCCAATTCAAACTCATTGAAAACACTGAATGTTTTATATCTATAAAATATCATTCTATTACCTATAAGAATTGAATATAACGAATGATTATCTTCAGAATAAACGTCATTAAAAGTCTGTCCGTCAGGATCATGAATTATAACTTTATTTTTTGCCCACGATGAATACGAAAAGCTGGCATAAAGATTATTGATATTAGAGTAAGAATAATTTATCTGTATTTTCCCCATCAATCCGTTATAAGATTTCATCGGCGAAATCACTCCACCACTAAATTCGAGTGATGCCAAGTTTTGTGAATATAAATTAATTGAAGCTAAAAGGCAGAATATAACTGGAATAAGTGTTCTCTTCATTTTACACGTCCCTTTCTTTTGGTTTTATTTTTCCTATAAAAAAATAGGAAATAAGTCGTCTTTATGTTTTAAATAAAATCACTACTAACCGACAAAAAAATATAGGGAGCCACTAAGAAGTAGCTCCCGTAAGTCGTAATTTTGTTGTAGACAAAAACAAACAAGAGAACGACATGAACAAAGATACGGAAACCCGCCTGAATGAAGAAGTCGGGCAGTTAAATTTTGCCGGACAGCCGATTTTCGGACAAATAATGAAATTGATAGATAAGTCAACGTTTGCTCAGTTAGTAAGAGAAAAGAAAAGCGATTACTATTATAAAGCCTTTAAGAGTCGCATACGACTCCGTTTGCGGAGCTGGGACGAGTTGATAGTAATGCTATTTGGGATATTGAGTAGATGCGATTCGATGGCTGAAATATGCGATGGAATGAAGGCGTTAGGCGGTAAGCTAAATCATCTCGGGATGCAAAAGTCGCCGGCAAAAAGTACTGCATCAGATGGATTAAGAAACCGGGATAGTTCATTTTTTGAGGCATTATATTATAAGCTTGTCGAGCAGTATAAGGGATTTATGTCGGACAGCCGGACATACGGCTTAACATTCAAAGAGTTATTGATAATAGATTCAACAACAATCAGACTGTTTAGCGATATACTAAAGGGAGTAGGCAGAAATCCAAAGAATGACGGAAAGAAGAAGGGCGGATTAAAGGTACACATGCTAATAGATGCAGTTCAGTCGGTAGTCCCGTTTTGCGCATAGGCGTCAACTTAATTTTATTAATAATTGGTTATAATTCATTCGATCCGTCCTTAGCTCATAAGCACAATAATATGAAATATGCTTTACTAATAATTTATCGCGCTCTTTATTTTTTAAGTAATTTAACTCAAGCAAATAGCTTATATTGCTTGATATATATTGCATAAACTCCGCAAACGGAGTCGTGTGCGACTTCAATATCTAAATTGCCTCTGGTTACTTCTTCTTATCTTGATTGTGAATTAATTTTAACACTCGAGTGAAATATTCTTCAAATGTTTCATTCACTTTCATGGGAACATTTTCTAAAGCGAAACCAACTGAATCCAATAAATAGTTATAACGTCTGAAAGTATCTTCAAGTAATTTTTCATCCATAGTTTCCCAGTATTTCCCTTCGTCAATTACATTAAACTCTTTGAAATATTTTTTGCTAATATATTTAAGCAGGTGAACTGTAAGCTTGTGAATATTGCTTCCAGCAAATTGTGTTTTTGTTGAAAGCATATATAAATATTTTCTCTCAGATTTATCAGAAGAGTTACCGAAATATTTTAGATGAGCCGGACTGCTCATTCTTCCGTTGGAAAGAAAAGATAGGAAGACAGATTCACTTTCAGGTGGTGTAAAAGTTATACCGTAAATATATTCGTTAAAGGAATCATTATCGAAAGAGTCTGCAGGAAATTGGCTTTCATAAATTGTGTATTGCCAATTATAAATTTCAGCAATGTCTTTTACTTCTTCTATCATTCCGGAAAGAGAAGCTTTCTCATTAAATTTACCGTTGTAGTGAATTGTTAAGCCCATATACTAATATTTGTAATAGCCAACTAATCGCTAACATCGCCTGTACATCGTAGATATATTTTATTATGCAATTTATGCTATTGATATGCAATCAATGTGCAATTTGTGCAATTAATGTGCAATTATTTTAAGGTATAATATGAACCAGCGCCTTTAACATTGCTTTTTAGAATTAGTCCTTTCAGAGCTAAATCAGAAAGATCATTTGTCGCAGTATTTCTCGAACAAATATTAATTTGCTGGTAATCTTTATTTGTGATTTTTCCATTCACTTTTATAAAGAATACGGCTTTTATTTGGCGAGCATTCAGGTCCATTTTGCGTAATTGTTCTTCCGTGAAAATATCTTTGAACAAGGTTACAGAAAAACCGCCGTGAATTTCTTTCATATCAGGTTCGGGAAGCTGGGCTTGTTTACATGCATCAATAATTTTTAGTGTTCCTCTACCCCATGCATCAATGTATCCGCCTTTGAAACAAACATCGGCAATAATCGGATTACAAGGAAGTGAGGGATGCTGCTGTTTTAGGATTTCGTTTGTTAAACCTTCGGGCAATGTCCCTTCATTCCAAATGTTCATCTTGTCATCATAAATTCTGATTTGAATTGGAGTGCCAAAGTAGCTTTTATGTACAAGAGCGTTTAGAATCATTTCACGGAGAGCAGCTGCCGGATATTCTCCCTTTTCAATTCGTAAGAGACCTTCGAACTCAACCGGCTTCGTTAAGAACTTTCTATTTATCTGGAGAAGAACTTCACTGAGTAGATAAAATAAATTTCCTTCTTCAACTTCCTGAAATCTTAAGTCATCTTCGCTATTACCAAAGCGACCAACCTTAACAGAGATTCCGGGATAAAATTTTCCAGGGTCTTTCCCGAAAAGTATAATTGCTGCGCGTTTGATTTGCGAACCGGAAGTAAGTCTGCGTTTTTCTAAAAGCTCTTTCGTACTTAATCCGTTTGAACTGGGAAGCCTACCGCTCTTTTCGGCTGCTTTTAAGAATTCGGAAATTGTTGCTTCATCAATATCTTTTATTGCAGCTCTTTCTTCAATAACATCATCCCATGTTTTACCGGACTTTTTTAACAAGAAATCGTTAAGCGCAGCACCTGTTAGCTCCGAAGTTGTACTGCCGGTTCTTATGTAGTAGCGACCGCGTAATGAAATTGCTACTGAATATGAGGGAACTATTATTCCAATAAAATGTTTACCTTTACTTGTTTTAAGATTTACAGAAGCGGTTATGCCAAGATGGTTTTTAATTTTATTTGGAAGATCGTCCATTAATTTTTTATAATCTGTAATACCGATTGTTTTCCCTTTGTCGTCCTTACCGATAATAAGAGTACCGCCTTGAGAATTTGCAAAGCCGCAAATAGTTTTAAGATGGTCCTCATGCCAACTTTGTTTGTATTCTATGTTTTGGTGTTCGGGCATTAAAATATAATATTATTTTTTTTGTAAATATAAAGAATAAAAGAATTTGATGAATAGAATCCGAAAGTAAAATATTTTGAAACAAAAGTTGCGACGGCTTAAGAACGAGCTTAGGACTTCGTGAATAAGCGAGGGCTTAAGTGCAATGAGCGAGCTAAGGCGATTAGACTTAGTGAAGTGAAGAAGCAGGAACAAAGGAAGGATGCACAACAATTTAAAAATATAAATGAGGTTATAGAATTTTATCCGTCAATGCCTGACAAGTAAACAAAATCCATACATGGGAATTATTTTTTGACTTTTCCCGAAGGGACGGATACCCGGGAAATTTCGGATTCGATTATCGAAATACGTTTGTCCATTGAGTTGAATGCAAAGGCAATTGAGATTACCAATGTAATGATGTATAAGAAAAATTTTATGAGTTCGATTATGAGTTTTATTTTGTCTTCGTGTCCCATGACCTCACTCTAAATATCTCTCCTTGACTTCGACAAGCTCAGTCACCAGAGAAGGACTTTTCATTTAATTAAGATTGTTAGTAATAAAATGACTGAACCGGTTACAACAGCACCGAAAAGAAAGGTGTTGTAAAAGTGCGGTTCGATTATTTCTGTAATTGTTTGTTTGATTTTTAGTGTGTCGACACGGAGTTGATAAATGGTATCGATCCGGACCAAGTCTTTTGAAGTCAAATCAAGAAAGTAATCCATTGTAAGTTTTCCGTCTGCAGTCGGCTGAATGTTTATTGAGAACTTGTAGCTGCTATCATCACTTGTAAAATTATATGTTGAATCTACTGCAGTGGGTTTTAGAATTGATGTAGCATGGATTGATTTTGTTTTTGTTATCGCAGAGTCTTTGCCTTTTTTGTATAGTTGCTCGGTCTTACCGGGAGAGTAAGTGGTTTCGGTTTTTGTTTCTTCGTATAGGACGGAATAGGGCAAAGAGGACGGGTAAAACGAGAATTATGATGATATAAATTATTTTGTTGCGCATGTTATTTTGTTGCTATTAAAAATTATAAACCGATGAATCGGTTAAGGGATTGTTTTGTCCATTATTTTTACCATAGATAAATCTATGGGCTAGGTTAAAAGATAATTTCATTTTGTTATCTCGATTCTGGAGAACCAGCTGATAAAGTTTGGCTGCCGATTATTCCGTCTACAACATTATCAGGATATAAACGAGTATTTCTGTTGAGAAGGTTAATTGTATGCTGAAGTATTTCTGAAGCTACAGAAACTTCTAAGTTAATAGAACTATCGAACAATTCATCTGCGATAAGCTGAGATGGAAGAAGATATCCTTGGATTTTGTCCCAGAATTCAGAGCGATAAAATTCTTCAACAAGCAGGTTAAGCTGTTGATTATTTCTTAGTTTGTCTACAGAGCCGTCGGCAATAGCTGCACCAATAATTTTCCAGCCGGATCAGGACGGATGTTTTGCCCGGGAAATTCCTTTGTAGGTAAATCCGCCTTTGTCGTTTGCGTTGTTGCTGAGGGAGCCTTCGTTGGATATGGTTTGTTAAAGGATGTCATGAAGTCAGTTGTCATTGGTCAGTAGTCATTTGTAGTAAATTTATTGTCTCTTACGGGGATTGGAGGGCAAAAACGCTCGCCTTTAGGCGAAGACTTTAGTAATTTAGCTTTATGGAAAATTATCGAAAAACATCACATACAGTATACGATATAAAATATCACATAGTATGGATAACAAAATATCGAAAGAAAGTATTAAGTGGAATAATAGCAGAAAGAGTAAGAGAATTACTCCGTGAGATATGCAAAGCAAATGATGTAGAGATAATAAAAGGTCATGTAGACATAAGCTATCAGGCAGTAAGGAAGAAACCCCGCAAACGGGGTAAACTGGGTTGAATCGATGTCCGGATAAAGGGATACAAAATTTTAAGAAGTACACGGCATTAGGAATCTTATCGTACAACTTGCATATATTGGGCAAGCTGCTAATAGATAAAAGCAGACGCAAAGATTATAAAAAAGCCGCTTAAGCCAAAGCATCTCACTAAAAGTATAAAGCGAAAAATAAAGGCGAAAAAGCTTTAGGGGTTAGCTATGTAAAAGACATGGAAATAAAAAGGATAATAAATTACTTTCATCAAAAATTAGAAGTATAGTAAGTTCATTTAGGGAAAATGCTTCTTACAGAACACTCAACGACAAATTCAAATTAGACTTTACGACCAGACACTATATAGATGAGAAGATGCGTCAATTTGTATTTATAACAAATAATTTTGATATAACGGCCGAAGAAGTAGCATTTATATATAAGAAACGCTGGCAAATAGAACTACTGTTCAAGAAGATGAAGCAAAATTTTCAGTTACATTACTTTTATGGTGAAAACGAAAATGCAATCAGAACACAATCCGCCTTCGGCGGATTGTGTACACTAATAGCCCAATTATTACTGACTGTATTACAGAAAATCGCAAGTGTAAAGAAAGCATTCTCTACAATAGCTACATTGGTTCGGATACATTTGATAAGTTTATTAGATGTTTATGAGTTATTAAGAAACGTAAAAAGAACTTACTCAAAGAACAAACCAGATGCACTAACGCCGAGTTTA
>JAJYSI010000218.1 GCA_021793635.1 Bacteroidota bacterium | reverse complement strand
TGTTCTCTTCGTTCTAAAAATTTTTTTGTACTTATTAGATAATTACGATGTCGCTCAATTTCATCTGCAATTTCGGAAATCCCTTTATTCTCACTTGCAACTGAGGAAATAATATTGGGCATCCATGTATTGATATCATGATCTTTCATCATCAAAATTGTTTTAAGCGCGGATATTGCTTGCTCAGCGCCTGGTCTATCGCTTTTATTAACGACAAAGAAATCGGCAATCTCCATCAAGCCTGCTTTCATTGCCTGTACCGCATCTCCGGATTCGGGAACAAGGACTACAATGGTTGTATCAGCGGCTTCAGCGATATCTAATTCCGATTGACCAACGCCGACTGTTTCCATAATTATATAATCATAACCGGCAACATCGAGGATATCTGCTGCATCATTTGCTTTTTTACTAAGCCCTCCAAGACTTCCGCGTGTAGCCATGCTTCTAATAAATACACCGGCATCCTGACCGACTTCAGACATTCTGATTCTATCGCCAAGCAATGCGCCGCCGGTAAACGGGCTCGTCGGATCAACAGCAATTATTCCGACCTTTTTATTTTGTTTTCTAAAATATTTTGTGAGTTGATTTGTTATTGTACTTTTACCTGCGCCCGGAGGTCCGGTTATTCCAATGCGGTATGCATTCCCGACTTTTGCATAGACATTTTTAAGAAGTTCCGAAGAACCGGAATTGTCTGATTCAACAATTGAAATTGATCTGGCAACAGTTCTGCGATTGTTCTTAAATAAATTTTCCAGGAATGAATTATTAATTTGATTTTCTTTCAAACTTGTGCCTTAAAAAATTCCACTGTCTTTTTCAGACCATCTTCAAGAGTAGTTGAAGGTCTCCACCCGAATTTTTTATAGAATTTATCGGAAGTAATAACGCTTCTCATTTGTTCGCCGGGGGCAGCCGGTCCATGCTTTTCAACCTGACCTTTCCCGACCAAATTATTTAGAATACCATAAAGATCATTTACATTTGTTTCTTTGCCGGTACCGATGTTATAAACGTCGCTATGCTCATCTT
Organism: Bacteroidota bacterium; assembly: GCA_021793635.1. The sequence continues at coordinate 5,165 of JAJYSI010000218.1, read as the reverse complement.
TCAAAGCTGTAAGATTGGCTTTAACAACATCGCCGACAAAAACATAATCTCTTGTCTGCAATCCGTTGCCATTTATAACAGGTTGTTCGCCTTTTAAAAGCTTGCTTGAAAAGATTGCAACAACGCCGGCTTCGCCAAAGGGATTCTGTCTTGGACCATAAATATTTGCATATCTAAGAATAGTGTAATTCAATTTATATTGAACATGATAAAAGTATAAATATTTTTCTACCGCTAATTTCGAAATTCCATAAGGAGAGAGCGGGGAAGTAGGATGATTTTCGTCGGCAGGAAAATAACTTTGCTCGCCGTAAACTGCTCCTCCGGTTGATGCAAACATAAATTTTTTCACACCGGTTTTAATGCAGTTCTGCAAAAGGTTAATCGTGCCGATAATATTAGTGTTAGCATCGAAAGCAGGATCTGCTACGGAACGCCGTACATCCATTTGCGCTGCATGATGATTAACCACATCAAATTTTTCTTTTTCAAAAAGGGAAGATAACTGTTTGTTAGTAATGTCATCTTTAATAAACTTTGCCTTTGGATTGATATTCTTTTCAAATCCTGTTGCAAGGTTATCAAGTATAAATACTTCGTGTCCATCGTTTATAAAAGCGTCTGCAACTTGAGATGCTATAAATCCGGCACCGCCGGTTACTAATATCTTCAATTATTTTTCTCCTTATATAAATTAAACTTACAAATATATTCTTTTACAGCAGGCGGGACAAGGAAATCTATCGGAAGATTATTTACAATTCGCTGTCTAATTTCACTTGAACTAATTTCAATGGTAGGAGTATCAACAAAAATTGCCGACTTATAATATTTATCTTTCTGAACCGGCTCAATATAAGTTCTTCTTCTTAAAACAATCAGCTTTGTTAATTTTAGGATTTCAACAGGATCTTTCCATGTACTGAAGTCAAAAATATTATCGTAACCTATAATCAATTCCAAATTATTATATTCTTTTTTCAATTCCCGGAGAGTATCAATTGTGTATGAAACTGATTCTCTTTTTACTTCGATATCAGCGTAGTCAAAATATGATATTCCCCGGATTGCTTGTTTTACCATGTTCAGCCGATGTTCTGCATCAAGATTCCTAATCTCAATTTTATGCGGTGAAATGAAAGCTGGTATAAAAATAATTTTCTCAAGACCTCTTAATTCTTTTACTGCTTGTGCGGTAATCAAGTGTCCAGTATGGATCGGGTCGAAAGTACCACCGAAGATTCCGACCGGTTTCATTTTAGAAGCTCCTTGTACTCAATAAACAAGTTGGTAAATCTTTCGTGCACTGCCTGGCTGCAATAAGCAAGACTTTCTTTTTTAGAAAGCTCTGTATAAAGATTTTTAAAATCTTCAAGTTTATTTATCGACATAAAATTTCCCATGACGTGAAGAAAATTTTCATGCTTACTTACTTTTGATAACAGATGTTCGTAATTTAATTCTTCCCAGGCAATATCAAGGAACAAGTCATGATTAAACGAATTGAACCCTATGAACGCAATGTTATGGCTGCCTGCTTTGCCTATAACTATCGCTTCATCCTCTATTGCCAGAAGATCAAACGCTTTTTGAATATCATTAAGTGTATAGCCAATCGAATTTGAGAAGATCAAAAGATTGTTTGCGCTTTTACCGAAATATTTATCCGACATCATTTTTAGAAAGTCCGGTTTGCTTCTTGTATTCCCGAACATTATCTCAGCGCTGCTTCTTGATATTTCTTCCGGAAGGCATTCTTTATCTTTCTCATCGAGGCAGAATACAAGATTTGAATTGCAGGCATGTTCCAATATTTCTTTATGGTTCATTAAAAGCGATGAATAAAGTGAATGTGAATTTTCGATATCAAAGTTTTCAAATTTTGATATCAATTCCTTGTTATATAATGATGAAACTGCTAATAAAAAAACGGTAGAGTTTGATTTCATAGGCTAATTAGTTTGTCTTTGAGAAAGTAAATTTTGTATAAACGTTCTATAGTATTCAACATCGTTCTCATAAAAAGTTCTGCTGGAGCCGAAGGAATTTTTAAGTTCCATTTTCCTAAATGCTAAAGTAGTTGCCGCCCTAATATATAACTTCCTAATTCTTTCATCAACCCAGCCGAATTTATTTCTCCTTGATGAGTTTAATATTTCCAGATGTTCAACAGGGATTACTCCGTTTAACACTTCTTCAAGAAGTTCGCGGTAGATAATCCTTTTCTCACTTAAAACTGCGATTGAAAAAACAGTTATAAAAATTATTACCGTAAAGAACATAAAGATAAATCCGATTAAAGTTGTTGACTGAAAGCTTACGGTAAAATTCCATGCAAAATGAATAAACATAGCTGCTATCCAACCGATGACCGGCAGTACAATTTTGTAACCCATGCTCTTAAATTTTGAATAACCAAGCAAAGCGCCGAATGTAGCCGTTGCTACGCAATGCATTATACCGGAAAATAATGTCCTGATAATTACTATGGTAATCCATTCATGCAAGGTAGTTCCGAAAGCGATGAAGTACAAAAAGTTTTCCGTCATTCCGAAGCCGAGACCGATTGCGCCGCCGTAAACAATTCCATCAGTCATGTTGTCGAACTTTTTATTCATGTAGGTAAGAAGTAGAAAAATTCCTTTTGTAGTTTCTTCGACAAGAGGTGCAATTAAAATTGTTTCGGTATGTTCGAGCTGAGTTTGGCTGGAAATAAAAGATGACAGTACGGTACCGATAATTCCACTTCCAATTATCGCAAAGAAAATTGCGCCAAGAGCTCCCCACAAATAATTAAGAAGCACCAAGCCAAAAGGTTCCCTGTCATATCTATCAAACCTCCAGATCAAAATTAGATAGATAAGCATTGGTAAAATTGCTGCCGCCGCCGAAGCGAAATAGATCATCTATAATTTTAAAAATTGTAATCTGAATTAAATGATTAATCTTAACCTAACCTTATTCAAACTATTTTCAAGGTTGAGTGAATAAGGATCTTTTATTAATTATCGAAATTATTTTTCATTTATCCATTCAACCAATTCTTTAATTGAAGGTCTTTTGCCGTAAGAAAGAATTCCAATCTTAAATACCTTTGCTGCAATTGATACAGATAAATATGTGGATGCTATCATCAATACGGTCGATACAATTACTTCCCAAAATGGAACCGGTCCAATATTAAATCTTAAAATCATTATTGCCGGTATTGTAAAAGGAATATATGAAAATGCATGTACTAGAACTGAATCCGGATTTTGGATTGCAGGCACTGCAATTACTATCGGGAAAATTATAATCATACTTAAGTAGCTGGTAATTTGCTGCGCTTCCTGTTCTGTAGTTACAATCGATCCTACTCCGACGAATATTGAAGTATAAAATATAAATCCAAGTGCGAAGTAGAACATTACCGGAATGATATTGTTGAATGCATATACCGGAACTGCCGGTGTACTTACTAATGCGGCACCGATTAAAACCCAGATAAATACCTGGGATAAACCAACCAAACTTAAGCCCAAAACTTTTCCGGCAAGTAATTCATCCGGTGTGCAGCTTGAAACAAGTATCTCTATAAGTCTATTTGATTTTTCTTCAACCAGGCTTCTAATCAGCATCCCGCCGGAAGAAAGTATCATCATCATTAATAAAAGAATAAAGATGAAAGATGTGAAAAACAAGAAAAGAAAATCAGATTTTTCGGCTCCTCCGCCTTCCAATATTTTTTTAGGAGTAACACGCACATTACTGGAAATATATTTAATTATTGAAGGATCAACATTTTCGCGCTGTAATTCTATTTCCAATCTTGCGTTGTTAAAAGCTTCTTCAAGTTTGTTAACATCCTGAAAGTTTCCCGCATTTTTGCTGCGGTATTCAACCTTAACCGAATCAGTTCCGCCGTTGATTATAAATAAATAACCTTCAGTCTTTCCTGAAAGCGAATAATCATCTGCGGTTCTCCTTATCTCAGTAAGACTTTTATCTTTATTATTCAAATTAACCAGTATAAAGTTAGGCTGCCCGTTTGGGAGCTTAAATTTTTCAAGGTTATTTTGTAATGCTTGGAAATAGATACCGGAAGTATCGATTACTCCAATTGCTTTTGTGGTGTTGTCTTCTTGTGTAGAAAGCATCGTTGGAGCCAGTGCAAATCCGATTATAATAATTGGAGTAACAATAAGAGATATCAAGAAAGTTTTTGTCTTTACTTTCTCCCAGAATTCCCAGCGTGCAATTATTAATGCTTTCTTCATTTACGCATTTGAACTTTGTTTAATCGAATCAATAAATATCTTATTCAAAGTCGGCTCTACAATTGAAAAATGAGTTACATTTAGTTTACAAGCTATGTCTCTCAGAAACTCGTATGGTAAAGCATCTTCTTTTAATTGGATTTCAGCATAGTTGCTATAGGTATCAATGTGCAAAATCGATTGATGAGAACTGATAATAGAGGAGTCACCGTCAAACTCAATTTTAACGAAGTTAGTGCCGTAACTTTTTCTTATTTGAGATAGACTTCCACCGCAGACTTCCTTGCCGTTATTTATCAGTAAAATTTCAGAACATAATTTTTCTGCCGTATCCATTTGATGAGTTGAAAGCATGATGATCTTGCCGGAAATAACAAATGACAGAAGCACTTCCTTAATAAGCTGCTGGTTTATCGGATCAAAGCCGCTGAACGGCTCATCAAGAATAAGAAGTCTGGGGTTGTGAATTACCGCGCAAATAAACTGCACTTTCTGCTGATTGCCTTTGGAAAGTTCTTCAATTCTTTTATCTGCATAATTTCCGATTTCCATTTTCTTCAGCCATTTAAGAGCTTCGGCATGAGCAGTTTTTCTTTCCATGTTTTTTAATTGGGCAAAGTACAAAATAGTATCTATGACCTTGCCTTTTTTATACAAGCCTCTTTCTTCTGGAAGATAACCAGTAATGTTAAAAAACATTTTTGAAACCGGTTTATTGTCAAATAAAATTTCTCCCGAGGAAGGCTTAATTATATTAAGTACCGTTCGAATGGTAGTCGTTTTGCCTGCACCGTTAGGACCTAACAACCCGAATATTTTCCCCGGTTCTATCTTAAAGGATAGGTTGTTTACAGCGACGGTATCCTTAAAGATTTTTGTCAGATTTTTTACTTCGAGCATTTCCTG
>JAJYSI010000217.1 GCA_021793635.1 Bacteroidota bacterium | reverse complement strand
TAATAGATAGCGCGTTGAACAACAAGAATGAAGTAGAAGACAAAAAATATATCTAAAAAAATTGCTTTATAAAGATTAAACTTATCAGCTTTTCTCTTCCTATTCGCAATTAATTTTTGCGGATGCAATTCAAGTTCCGGGTCTAAAATCATCTTATTTCTACCTCTTCGGCTTCTTCGCCATAAATAGTTCTAAACCAGGTTTCATTAATGTCCGAAGGAGCGCCCTGATAAATTATTTCTCCTGCTTTAAGCGCAATAACTCTGGTTGCATATCTTCTAACGAGGCTAAGGAAATGGAGGTTGCAAATAACAGTGGTTCCGAATTCCTTGTTTACTTTTTCAAAGTACTGCATAACAGAATTTGAAGTTGCCGGGTCAAGCGAAGCAACTGGTTCATCGGCTAAGAGGAGCTTAGGGCTTTGCATTAAACTTCTTGCAATAGCAACACGCTGCTGTTGTCCTCCGCTTAATGAATCAGCTCTAACCTTAGCTTTTTCGCTTATGCCAACGGTCTCTAAACATTTGTAAGCTTCTTTATAAACTTCGTCGGAATATTTTTCAAGAATAGTATCAAAAGTACTAAGAGATCCGAGCTTACCGTTAAGTACATTTGAAAGCACCGAACGTCTTTTAATTAAGTTAAATTGCTGAAAGACCATACCTATTTGTGCTTTAATTTTTCTTAACTCTTCTCCTTTGATGTGGGTAATATCTTTACCGAGAAAACGGACAGTACCCGAGGTGGGTTCAATTAAGCGGTTGATACAGCGAAGAAGCGTAGACTTGCCTGAACCGCTTAAACCAATAACAACAAGGAACTCGCCCTCATTGACTCCGAAACTTATGCCTTTAAGAGCGTGAGTACCATTATTATAAATTTTATGTAAATTTTGAATTTCTAAAAGCATTACTTCACCAACTTTTCAAATGAAATATGTTGCTGTTTTAGAAGATCTCTGATGCCATCGTAATCGCTATCTGTAGTTCTAATAAGCCCGGTAATATCGTAAATATCGAACAATGTTTTTTTACCTATTTTAGTGGAAGCAAAATCAAGTATAGCATTTATCAACTTTTCTTTCATATCTTCATTCATACTTTTTCTAAAGACCCATGGGTCGTTAGGGATATCTTGAGTGAATCCGATAATTTTGACCTTTTGAACAACGTCAGGAAATTGTTTTAGAACCCTTCCGCGGGCATCCATAACTTCGCCGGTAATTGAATCGGGTGGCGAGTAATATGTTGCGCCGGCGTCAACCTGGCGTTGGTAGACCATAGTAACGACGTTATCATGGCGCATTGCAAAAACTGTTTCGCTGGGTTTTATTCCTTTACTTTCGAGCAATGATTTTGGTAAAAGGTAACCTGAAGTAGAAGAGGGGTCGACGTATGCCATAGTTTTACCATTAATATCGGCGAGGGTGTTTATGCCGGAATCGTATCGGGTAATAATTTGACCTTTGTAAGTTGTTTGATTTCCTTCGCGGACAACTCTTAACTTTGCCTCAGCTCCGTATTTAGCATTAGCCATCAAATAAGAAAAGGTGTTGATAGCAGCGATGTCGCATTTGTCAGATCCAAATGCTTCAACAACGGCAATGTAACTTGCGGGAACAGCAGTTGTAAAATACCAGCCGGTTTTGTTATGCAAATAATCAGTCAAAGCCGTTGCATTGAAAGAAATTCTATTAGCGTCAACAGAAGGGGTAAAATAAATTTTTATCGGATTATTCCTGGTACCAAGCGCACCTTCATTTAACTGCCTAACAGTTATTGCAATAGTAAAGGCAATTATCGGCGACAGATATATTAGATACTTTAATATTTTCATAATTTTTTTGCGGGCAAATATGCTAATTCAATTTGAAGGTTACAAATAAAACTGCTATTTCAAATATTAAATTTTGGTTATTAATTCTTCTAAAGAAAGAAGACTATAATCTTCAAAACTCAGTCAAACAGAAATCCGGTTTTGTCCGAATTTAATTTATTTCTTCCGAACCTTTTATAAGCGAGTTCAGTAGCTTCTCTACCTCTCGGAGTCCGTTGAATAAATCCTTGCTGAATTAAGAACGGTTCATAAACCTCTTCAATGGTACCCGGGTCCTCATTAACGGCTACGGCAAGTGTACCCAAGCCAACAGGGCCTCCTTTATATTTTTCAATTATTGCCAAAATGATATCCTTGTCCATTTCATCAAGGCCGTATTCATCAACCTCTAAAGCAGTTAAGGCTTTTTTAGAAACATCTATATCGATTATTTTTTTGTCATCATAATCGGCAAAATCACGAGTTCGTCTTAGGAGTCGATTTGAAATTCTGGGAGTACCTCGTGAACGTTTTGCGATTTCAAAGGCGGCATCCTCATTAATTTTCAGGTCAAGGATTTGAGCAGAACGAATAACTATTTTGTTAAGAGTTTCGGCATCGTAATAATCGAGGCGAAATTTTATTCCGAATCTATCGCGAAGTGGCGAAGTAAGCATACCGGCTCTGGTTGTAGCGCCGACCAAAGTATATTTAGGAAGACTAATTTGCACCGATCTTGCATTCGGTCCGCTATCAATCATAATATCCAATTTATAATCTTCCATTGCGGAATAAAGATATTCTTCAACCACAGGGCTTAGGCGATGAATTTCATCAATAAACAAGATAGAATTTTCTTCTAAGGTAGTAAGAAGACCTGCAAGGTCGCCGGGTTTTTCCAACACCGGTCCGGATGTAAGTTTGAGTTTTACGCCAAGTTCATGGGCTATAATATGAGCGAGAGTAGTTTTGCCAAGTCCCGGAGGACCTGTTAGCAGGACATGATCAAGCGCCTCACCTCTTTTTTTAGCAGCAGAGACGAAGACATTAAGATTATCCGTAATTTTAGTTTGTCCGACGAATTCAGACAATCTTAATGGGCGAAGAGATTGTTCGTACTTTTTCTCTTCTTCATCCGGTTCAGGATTTGTGGAGGCTGATTTTCTCATTTAGGATTACTGAATTTGTATATTAAAGAATAAGTTAAAAGAATACTATGCTGCAACAGCTTTGTTTTTCATCTTAAAATAATGAAGTACAAGAACCATAAGCGTCATGCTTAGTATCATAATTATTGCTGTGCCAATGGTGTTCCATACATTAAGGCTTTTATCAAAAGCGTCGATCAGTCCGGGATTCCAGGCGCTGCCATATAAAATTACCAAATGGACAATATAAATTAGTAAAGTATTTCTTCCGATCAAGATAAAGACTCTCGGAATAGTTTCGATCTTAAGTGTAATGAATGAAATTATTGAATTAAGAAATAGGACTATACCCAATCGATAAAAGATTAAGTTCGGGCTCGTGGTCCAAAGGTAACTTTGATGATAAGTAAAAATTTCAATTTCATTACCAATTAAAGCTACAATAATAAGAAGCAAACCAGCAAAAGCAAGTTTTAGACTAAAGCGCGGGTCTTTAAAGACAAGAGGGTGCTTTGCAAGATAACTACCTAGCACACCGCCGGCAATAACATAGCCAACCCATGGGAATAAGGGGAAATTTGAACCGCTGCCAGTATAAAAATAACCTGCAATTGGTGCAGGAAAAATCTTTAACCAATTGATTAAACTGAAAGGAGGATACAGTGCAAAAAATATTAAACTAACAATTGAAAAGACCAAGTAGTCGTTAACGTGAAATTTTTCAGCAACGTAAGCACAAATCATTAAGAACAAAAGTCCAAACGCTATAAGATGAAGAACGTCAACGGCGAAAAAGACATTCCATTGTTCCCGGGTTACATTTGAAAAATTTATGATTGTTGGAGTTGGGTAGCGAAGCAAATAACCTAAGAACAGGAGAAGAAAGAATCTTTTAATGCCTTTTTTAACACGCGGGTTAGAATGGAAAGGTTCTCCAGCAAGCCTAAAGAGATACATAAAAACGGTTCCGGCGGTAAACATAAAAATAGGAGCTGTCATTCCTCTCATAAAGAACCAAAAAACAAAAACCGGAGAGTCCATATTGCGGTAATTATTGGAAAGCAGGGCATCAACGGTATGCCCTTGAACCATTTGAAAAACGGCAAACGCTCTCATTAAATCTATAAAAATAATTCTATTCTTTTTTGGGTTTTGAGTCATTGCAATAAATTAAATCAAATATTGGTTGGTAAAAATAAGTAATTAACTAATAATAATTAAACAAAAATAAAGCACCTTCAGTTTAATCAATATTATTTTTTTATTCCATTAAATTTAGAATATGATTTTGTCAAGCAAGAGTTTCAGCATTTTCATTAAGTGTAATAAATATTTCATTATTGAGAAAGCAATTTTTGCATTCAGAGAATAATTGACATTCATCAACATTTGATTGACAAAGCTTTACAATATTCCTTTAGAATTTAATTTTTTTTGTTTTGGGACAAATTAAACTGAAGAAATTAACTCCGGCACATTAATTGATAAAAGTTACCATCAACTTTGGTTTATGGTTTTAAATTTTTTAATTTAGAATCTATTTGCGGATAATATTCAAGATAGTTTTTTCCTTCTCCCAATAAAATATAAAAGTTTTGGCAATTTGCTTTTAAAAATAAATTAGGTAAATAGCCACGACTTTTAATTCGGCAGCGGTAGAGTGGATTAAAAAATAAATTTTGTTTAACATCAATTATTAATTTAATTTCCAAAAATATTTAAGAGAGTACCATGAAAGAAGAAGGTGGCTTAAAAGGATCGTCTCAATTTTCAAGGAGAGGATTCTTAAAGATATTTTCCGTTTCTTTAGCAGCAATTTCAGGATTACTATTAGGGATTCCTGCTTTAGATGCGATAATCAGCCCTGCATTAAAATCCAGATTAACATCATTTTCTAAAGCCGGAAAAATTGGGAATATTCCTGAAGGTTCGCCGGTGAGACTAACAGTTGCATCAAGCGCAAAAGATGCCTATTTAAATGACACAGAAATGCACAATGTTTGGGCAATAAAAAAATCCAATTCGGACATAGAAGTATTTTCTCCAATTTGCCCGCATCTTGGATGCAGCTATAATTGGGATCCTCAAAAAAGTCAATTTGAATGTCCATGCCACGGCAGTGTTTTTGCGGAAAACGGGAAAGTAATTTCAGGTCCTGCACCTAGAAGTTTAGACACACTTCCTACGAAAATTGAAGGAGACGAATTATATGTTGAATGGGAAAAATTTCAACTTGGCATTAACAAAAAAGTAAAAATTTAACGGGTAAAAACATGTCAAAAAAAGTATGGTACTGGATTAACGAAAGAATTCCTCTTTCTTCAATACTTAGAATGGGAATGGATGAAGAAATCCCCGGAGGTTCAAGATTTTCGTACGCTCTTGGAAGTGCAACATTGTTGGTATTTCTAATCCAACTAATTACGGGTGTGCTTGAGCTATTTTATTATGCACCAACTGTTGACCACGCTTACGACAGTATAAATTTTCTGAGGGTTGAAGTACCCTTCGGATGGTTGATTCATGGGTTGCATTACTGGGGAGCCACCGCAATGATTGTGATTGTTTCACTTCATATGCTTCGAGTTTTTATATGGGGAGCATATAAAAATCCGAGACAGCTAACCTGGATTCTTGGTGTTATCCTGTTTTTGTTAGCACTCGGAATGAGTTTTACGGGAGCAGCGCTTCCGTGGGATCAACGAGGTTACTGGGCAGCGCAGGTTGGGACAAATATAGGTGGAACGTTTCCTTTTTTAGGTAATTTCATTAAACAAGTGATTAGGGGCGGCAGTTCAATGGGGCAGCTGACACTGTCAAGATTTTTCATATTGCACGTGGCTGTTATACCGGGGATTATTGTAATGTTTATCATACTTCATTTGGTAGCGTTTAGAAAACACGGAAGTGTGGGACCATGGGAAGAAGAAAAAAGAAATGTAACCGGACAATTTTGGCCGGATCAAATTTTTAAGGACGTTTTAGTAGCAATTATAATTTTGTTGGCGTTAGTCGCCTTATCAACATTTTCTCCGCCACCATTTTCAGGTCCTGCAGATCCGATGGATAGTTCGTACGTACCAAAGCCAGAATGGAATTTTTTGTTTCTTTATCAAGCTTTAAAATTCTTTCCAGGTATACTTGAAGTTATAGGAACGGTAGGAATCCCCACAGTACTTGTTTTACTATTGTTATTGCTTCCATTTATTGATAAAAATAAAATTAGAAATCCATTTAAGAGATTAATTGTAGTTCCAACCGGGCTA